>JABIQF010000019.1 GCA_018668095.1 Cellvibrionales bacterium | reverse complement strand
TTCTTTTGAAGCCTTCGGTGTGTCGGTTGTTATGCATCCAGACAATCCGTTTATTCCTACCTCCCATGCGAACGTCCGTTTCTTTATTGCTGAGAAAGAAGGTGAAGAACCTGTATGGTGGTTTGGTGGTGGATTTGATTTAACCCCGTATTATGGGTTTGCTGAAGATTGTATTAGCTGGCATCAACACGCTAAGCAAGCGTGTGATCCTTTTGGTAAAAAGGTATATGACGAATATAAGCAATGGTGTGATGATTATTTTTACTTGAAGCACCGTAGCGAGCCACGAGGCATTGGCGGCTTATTTTTTGACGATTTAAATGAATGGGGGTTTGAGAAATCCTTTGAATTTATGCAGAGTGTTGGCAATGCCTATATTGAGGCTTACAGTGATATTGTGAGTCGACGAACATTGACTGAATTTACCGAGTCGCATAAGGCGTTTCAACGTTATCGCCGTGGGCGCTATGTTGAGTTTAATTTAGTTTATGATCGAGGCACGTTGTTTGGATTGCAATCGGGCGGGCGTACGGAATCGATTTTGATGTCGATGCCGCCAGAAGTGAACTGGCACTATGATTATCAAGCGGAGCCGGGTTCTGTAGAAGATGCTTTATACGAGCAGTTTTTAAAACCTAGAAATTGGCTTGCTCCATCGCTATAAAATATTTTTTAAGTGATATGTAAGGCAAAAGAAATTTAGAGCGAAGAAATTAAATAATGAGCGATTCAAACAAAGATCGTTATGCTGTTTTGGGGAATCCGATTGAGCATAGCCGATCGCCAGACATTCATCAGCAATTTGCTGAGCAATTAAAACAAGCGATGACTTACCAACGACAACTGGTTCCGCTGGATGAGTTTGCAGCGAGTGCTCGATCTTTTTTTGATGGCGCGGGCGCGGGCTTAAATATTACAGTGCCCTTTAAATTAGAGGCTTATCAGTTTGCCGATCAGCTGAGCGAGCGAGCGCGACGCGCAGGCGCAGTAAACACTTTGATAAATAAAGATGGCACTATCATTGGCGACAATACGGACGGCTGCGGCTTACTGGCTGATTTGCAAAATAATTTGCAGTGGCCTATTGAGCGCGCGAACATCTTAGTTTTAGGCGCAGGCGGCGCTGTGCGCGGCATACTCGAGCCGTTATTATTAGCTAAACCGGCATCTATCGTAATAGCCAATCGTACGCTTGAAAAAGCCGAGCAGTTAAGCCGAGCCTTTCAACCATTAGCTGATGATGTTGCTTGCCAATTGAGTGCTCAGCAATACAGCGAGCTAATGGAATCTTTCGACATTATTATTAATGGAACAAGCGCGAGCCTGAGTGGTGATGCACTGCCAATAGCGAACGAATGTTTTAACGCTGCTTGCTGTTATGACATGATGTATGCAAAGGCGCCTACACCTTTTTTACAGTTAGCGGCTAAGCAAGGAGCAAGAAAAATTGCTGACGGTTTAGGTATGTTAGTTGAACAAGCGGCAGAGTCTTTTCGGCTTTGGCGAGATATTAAGCCTGATACGCGAGTGGTTATTCAATCTATTCGTAAAAGTTTATAAATAGTGAAAAGACTTTTTACAAACTGCTTTTTTCTTTTAATATTTTTTTCATTAAAGCTGATGGCCTCTGTCGGCCCTGTTATTGAATTACCGAAAGTGGGTTTAAAGCCCTCTGAGTTAGCGGTTATTTATATTGAAGGCAATAAAAAAAGCGAAGCTATTGCTTACTATTATCAGCAGCATCGTAAAGTCCCGTTTGAAAATATTATTGGCATATCAATCGATGCTAATAAAACGATTATTGGACCAGGTGAGTTTGCGGTCCAAAAAAAGTTATTGGATGCCCAGTTAAGTGATAACGTTCAGGCATTAGCATTGGCATGGGAAAAGCCGTATCAGGTCGGCTGTATGAGTGTGACGGCGGCGTTTACCTTTGGTTATAACGTTGCTTATTGCGCTACTTCTTGTAAAAAAACACGTACGTCGCCTTATTATAATTCTATTAGTGTCGCACCTTATCGTGATTTTGAAATGCGACCTACAATGATGATTGCAGCAGAAACGTTAGATGATGCAACGCAATTAATTGATCGCGGTATTGCTGCGGATGATACGCAGCCATTAGGGCGTGCTTTTTTATTAACAACGTCAGATAAAACGCGCTCTGTTCGCAATGTGTTTTTTGATGAGGTAAGAAAAAACTTTAAAGATACCTATGATCTGCATATTTTAAATTCTGAGGGAATAAAAAATCATTCTGATATTTTATTTTATTTTACCGGCACTACATTTGTACCTTATTTAGATACGCTCTCATTTTTGCCAGGCGCAATGGCCGATCATTTAACATCAGCGGGCGGCCAGTTAACAGATTCTAATCAGATGAGTGCAATGCGATGGTTAGAAGCGGGGGCGACAGGTAGTTATGGATCAGCTATAGAGCCTTGCAACTTTGTACAGAAATTTCCTAATCCTTTGTTGGCGATGTGGCATTATGGTTTTGGTGCAACGATGCTTGAGGCTTATTGGAAGAGCGTGCATATGCCAGGTCAGGGAAATTTTATTGGGGAGCCTTTGGCCTCGCCTTTTAATGGTTATCGCTTATTAAGAAAAGCGGATCGCATAGAAGTGCACTCACCTATTTTTCGTCAAGGGCGTTATCGTATTACTTCGAATGAAGATGGCTTGGTAGGTTTTAATACGCCGACTTACTTACGATCAATGAATCAAATTTCAACGCAATCAATTACGCCTTATCGACGTCATCTTGTGTTGAGACCGCCTTATCATTTAAATTATAAAATCGAACGCTTGTCTTCACGGGCACCTTAGCACTTTCTATTCTATGCTCGATTTACTTTTCTAGCTGGTATTGGTCTTTGAGTTTTACGTAGTTTGCCGCGGTATAAAGAAAAAAGCTTTTCTCTTTTTCGCTTAATGGCCGTGCAGGCTTGCAAGGTGAGCCAACGTAAAGAAAACCACTTTCGAGATGTTTGCCCGGCGGCACCAAGGCGTTGGCGCCAATAATAACTTCGTCTTCAATGATCGCGCCGTCCATTACAATAGCACCGTTACCAATTAATATACGATTGCCTATTGTGCAGCCGTGCAAAATAGCGCGATGGCCAATAGTGACATCGTCACCAATGGTCAGTGGCCAGCCGGCTTCGTTATAACTACTGGCATGAGTGATATGCAATACTGATCCATCTTGGATGCTGGTACGTTTACCAATACGAATATGATGCATATCGCCACGAATAACGGCTTGCGGCCAAACAGAGCAATCATCGCCCAACACAACGTCGCCAATGACAACGGCGCTTTCATCGACATAAACGGCATTGCCTAATTCAGGCATGATGTTTTGAAACGTGCGAATATTCATTGTGTTTTACTCTGCTGTTTGGCGTGAGTTAAATGGCTGGCGTTTTAATGCTTAGTGAGCAAGACGGTGGATTATATCCAATAACGGTTGCCACTGATATGATGGTAAAGGTTCTGACTAATAAGAGAGTGATGGGTATGCGTAACAAACGATTTATTGCTGGCGCTGTTTGCCCTCAGTGTAAGCTAGCCGATAAAATTTTTATTTATCTGAATGATGCCGATGATCAATGGCGTGCCTGTGCGAGCTGTGATTTCGAAGAGTCATTAGCCGAGGCCATTGCCTCGCAGCAAGAAGAGATACCGACGCGCGTTAATCAGAATCGTCTCGGTGAGCAGCCGTTGGCTCATGAAGTAGCCGTTGAAGCCGTAAAATTTATTGATCCTAAGTAGCGTTATATTTTTCGTAGTAATGCGGGGTAAGCGACGGCCAAGCTAAGTCCGCGGGCAAGATTAAAGCAAATAAACGCAAACCATAAGCCATGATTCTGCCAGCCTTGTGTTAGCCACCAGGTGGGTAAGAAAATAATCACCACCGAAAACCACATGGTGAGATGCATTTGTCGAGTGTGTCCTGCGCCGACAAACACGCCATCGAGTAAATAAGCGAGCATGCCTGCTAACGGCATAAGCACCAGCCAAATCATATATTGTTTGGCGAGCTCCATAACCTTGGGCATATCACTTAACAAGCCAATAATCGCGTCGCCTATTAACAAGAAGCTTATGCTAAATAATAGTGCGGTGACTGTAAGCCATATTGCGCAGGTTTTAACGCAATGAATAAAGGTGTTTCGCTGCTTGCTGCCTGTTGCTTCTCCGCAAAGTACTTCGGCTGCATAGCTAAAGCCATCCATGACATAGGCCGAGAAGAACACCAGCTGTAATAAAATGGCATTGGCGGCTAAAACAGAGTCGCTAATGCCGGCGCCTTGAGCTGTGAAAAAATTAAAGGTAAAAAACAGCAGTAAAGTCCTGACAAATAAATGGGCATTCATGGCTAGAATTTGTTGATAGGCTTTGAGTGAAAGCCAGTTCTGCCACTGCCTGAGTGTCGTTAATTGAGTATGTCTACCGACAAAAAATAAACCGAGTGCTAAACCTGAGTATTCTGCAATTACCGATGCCGCAGCGGCACCTGCACTGTTCATGTCTAAGATGACAATAAAGAGAGTATCCAAAGCGATATTGATGATATTGCTGAATAGAATGAGTGCTAATGCGGCCTTGGCTTTCTTGAGGCCGATTAGCCAGCCGGAAATCGCGAAGGTCATCATGGCTGCTGGGGCCGAGTAAAGGCGGATGCGGATATATTCGGCGGCTAAACCTGCAATATTCTCGCTGGCGTTCATGAGTAAAATAATGGCATCGATTAACCAAGGAACGGTTAGGCTAATGAATACACCGAATAGGGCTGCCATGAGTAAAGTGCGGTAAATAATACTGTCGGTATTGTTGTTCGCGCTTATGCCGGTGTTTTCTCTGGCTCGGCCGACACTTTGCGAGACCAAGCTGGTGGTACCCATTCTTAGAAAGCTAAAGCTCAAGTACAAAATAGCAATAACATGTGCGCCTATGGCAACGGCGGCGAGATAGCGAGGATTGTCTAAATGGCCTAATAAGGCGGTATCTACCAAGCCCAGCATGGGAATGGATATGCCACTGAGTATCATTGGCCATGCAATAGCCCAGACTTTAGTGCTGTTAACGTCGTTACTGGGATTATTGTCTATATTGTTGGAAATCATCATTAATTGTGAACGAGAAGGCCTAGTGTTGCGTATATTTAAACGGATTAGAAAGCTCTACTCAGTTTAATCTTGAGAATGGCTGAGCTAATGGAAGAACAAAATAACGGATTTCGGACGTTTTTGTCAGTTTATTTAAAGACAAAGGCTTACCACGCGGATAATTGCTAAAAGATAATGGTATTTCTGCGGACATCCGGATGTGATGTTTAATATATCGTTCGCTAGATAGTGCGATATTTGTTTCCTTTGTTATAATCGCGGCGTTTTGTCGCACACGATTAGTTGTGCATCAGCTTTTTCCAGCATCGCGCTAGGTAATGGCGCAGTCTGAAGTAAGACGTACCGAACTAAGACAAAAGATATCGCTATCGGTAGAACAGCCGGTCGCCATTAACTTGTCTCAGGAATTACGCGTCTTTGCGAGGATCTGAGCTGGATAAATGAGGTTTTATGGGTGTTGGGCGGCTTTTTAGCGTGCTAGCACTAGATTGACATAGCGTCAGTCGATATTTATTAGTTATATAAGTGTGTTTTAGGAGATGGTGGATTATGCGTTTAATAGGCAAACAGCTTGCAAGTAAGCTTTTGTGGGTGTTGGGTCAGGTTTTATTACTGCCAACCTTGCTAATGACTAGCGTTCAAGCTTTTGGCGCCAGCGATGCAGTGGTTGATGAAGCCCAGCGTTGGGGTCTTAATATGACGGAAGGCGTTACTGCCGTAAGCCATGAGATATACGATCTCCATATGTTGATCTTCTGGATCTGTGTTTGGATTGGTGTTGTCGTTTTCGGAATAATGTTTTATTCCATGATTATGCACCGTAAATCTTCAGGTGCTGTTCCTGCTAAGTTCCATGAAAGTACAGCAGTTGAGCTAGCTTGGACATTAATTCCTGCGCTTATCTTGGTGATGATGGCGATTCCAGCGACATCCTCGCTAATCAAAATCTACGATTCTTCAGAAGCTGAAATCAACATTAAAATTGTTGGTTACCAGTGGAAGTGGCAATACGAGTACCTTGGTGAAGACGTGAGCTTCTTTAGTAACCTCACTACGCCACAAGATGAAATTTATGGTCTTGCACCAAAAGGCGAGCACTATCTTCTTGAAGTTGATGAGCCATTAGTGATTCCGGTAAATAAGAAAGTTCGTTTCTTAATTACTGCCAATGATGTGTTACACGCTTGGTGGGTTCCTGCCTTAGCAGTTAAGCGCGATGCGATTCCTGGTTTTGTTAATGACGCATGGACGATTGTTGATGAGCCGGGTATTTACCGCGGCCAGTGTGCAGAACTTTGTGGTAAGGCGCATGGCTTTATGCCGATTGTGGTTCACGCAATGGAAGAAGCCGATTATGCAAATTGGTTAGCAGGTAAAAAAGAAGAAGCTGAAGAGCTTAAAGCCGCTATGTCGCAAACATTCACAATGGATGAATTGTATGCTCGCGGTGAAAAAGTTTACCAAGCGAATTGCGTGGCTTGTCATGGCGCTAACGGTGGTGGTGGTCTTGGGCCGTCCCTTGTTGGCACTGGTATTACAACTGGCCCAATCAATGCCCATATCAATGTGATGGTCAACGGGGTTGCTGGTAATGCAGTAATGCCAGTCTTTGGCAATCAACTTAATAATATCGACTTAGCATCTGTTATTACCTTTAAGCGTAATGCTTGGGGCAACAACATGGGCGATCAGCTTCAGCCAGTCGACATTTTAACTTTCAAGAAAAATCAATAAGGAGCACCGAAGATGGGTGATCACGGTCCGGCAAAAGGTTTTGGGCGTTGGTTATTTACAACTAACCACAAAGATATTGGCTCAATGTACTTATGGTTTAGTTTTGCCATGTTTCTTATGGGCGGCGTATTTGCGCTAGTGATTCGAGCTGAGTTATTTCAGCCGGGTCTGCAATTAGTTGAGCCTGAATTTTTCAACCAAATGACAACCATGCACGGTCTCGTGATGGTGTTTGGTGCTGTTATGCCAGCGTTTGTTGGCTTAGCGAACTGGATGATTCCAATGATGGTTGGCGCGCCAGATATGGCTTTGCCACGCATGAACAACTGGAGCTTCTGGATTTTACCGTTTGCCTTCACATTGTTGGCATCAACGTTATTAATGGAAGGTGGCGGTCCTAACTTCGGTTGGACGTTCTACGCACCATTATCAACAACCTATGCGCCGCCAAGCGTTACCTACTTTATCTTTGCCGTTCACATTATGGGCGCGTCATCGATTATGGGTTCAATCAATATCATTGCAACGATATTGAATATGCGCGCGCCAGGTATGACATTAATGAAAATGCCATTGTTCGTATGGACGTGGTTAATCACTGCTTACTTGTTAATTGCGGTAATGCCAGTATTAGCCGGTTGCGTAACAATGATGTTAATGGACATTCACTTTGGTACTAGCTTCTTTAGTGCTGCAGGTGGTGGTGATCCCGTATTGTTCCAGCACGTATTCTGGTTCTTCGGTCACCCTGAAGTGTATATTATGATCTTGCCAGCGTTCGGTATCGTTTCTGCGATTATCCCAACGTTTGCGCGTAAGCCGTTATTTGGTTATGCCTCTATGGTGTATGCAACGGCGTCGATTGCTTTCTTGTCGTTTATTGTATGGGCTCACCATATGTTTACGGTCGGCATGCCAATTGCGGGCGAGCTCTTCTTTATGTACGCAACGATGTTAATTGCGGTGCCAACAGGCGTTAAGGTTTTCAACTGGGTATCGACCATGTTCCGCGGTTCGATGACATTTGAAACGCCAATGCTGTTTGCCATTGCCTTTGTTATCTTGTTTACCATTGGTGGTTTCTCTGGCTTGATGCTGTCGATTGCGCCAGCCGATTTCCAATACCATGACACCTATTTCGTTGTTGCTCACTTCCACTATGTATTAGTGCCGGGTGCAGTATTCTCGATCTTCGCTGCTGTGTATTACTGGTTGCCGAAGTGGTGTGGCAACATGTATGACGAGCGATTAGGTAAAGCGCATTTTTGGTTGTCGTTTGTCGGTTTAAACTTAACCTTCTTCCCAATGCATTTTGTTGGTCTAGCAGGTATGCCTCGTCGAATTCCAGACTATGCATTACAGTTTGCTGACTTCAACCAAATTGCCAGTATGGGTGCATTCCTATTCGGCTTTAGCCAAGTATTCTTCTTGTTTATCGTTATCAAAACCATTCGTGGTGGCGAAAAAGCAACAGACGCTGTTTGGGATAATCCAGAAGGTTTGGAATGGACTGTTGCTTCTCCAGCGCCTTACCATACATTCACTACACCTCCGCCGGTTAAATAATCGACGTAGGTGCAGTTGAGGTTTAGGTAGTTAGAGACAGAACAAGTTAAGAAAAAAATATTAATTTTGATAAACACTCAGGTGTTTTATAGCAGAGGTAGGAACATTGACAGAGCAACTTAATACAACTCTCTCGGTACGCAAATTAGTTGCGCGCTTAGTGGTCGTTACGGTTGTGATGTTTGGATTTGGTTTTGCATTGGTGCCGCTTTACGACTTGTTTTGCGATGTCACTGGTTTAAATGGCAAAACCAATTCCGAAGCCTTTATTCCTGTTGCAGAATTAATTGATACCAGTCGCAATGTAACTGTACAGTTTATTGCGACGAACAATGAAAATATGTCATGGGAGTTTCGCCCCGAAGTATTCAGCATGAAAGTGCATCCGGGTGAAGAAATTGAAACCACTTTCTATGCTAGAAATCCAACCTCAGGTGAGATGACGGCACAGGCAATACCGAGTGTATCGCCAGGAAGAGCGGCAACGTATTTTCATAAAACAGAATGTTTTTGTTTTAATCAGCAATTGTTAAGCGGTGGCTCAGCTATCGATATGCCACTTCGATTTATTGTTGATAGAGATTTACCGGATGATGTAAATACCATTACCTTGTCCTACACATTATTTGATGTGACTGAAACGGGCGTTATTCAAGCAACGAGTTTGACGGCGCTATAACTTAATTACTTTTTAAATAGTCATGCTGAACGTTTTGCGAGATTCAGTAAACACTACTGCAAAAACTACAGTTAGAACGGAGAGATAAAATGTCAACAGACACCAATAGCAGCGTCGAAGGCTATGAACATTATTATGTGCCGGAGCAGTCTGCATTTCCGATATTGGCATCCATAGGCCTGTTTGCTTTAATCTTTGGTTTGGCAACGTTTTTAAATGAGCTTCAAGCAGAAGTAACTGGCGCTGGTCGCTATGTGGCGATTGCTGGTTTTGCTATGTTAAGTGCCACACTATTTTCTTGGTTCCGTCAGACGATTATTGAAAATATGTCAGGCATGAACAGCGCTCAACTTAAGCGCAGTTATGTTTGGGGCATGGGTTGGTTTATATTTTCTGAAGTCATGTTTTTTGCTGCTTTCTTTGGCGCACTTTATTACGTGCGAAACTTAGCTGGCCCATGGTTGGGTGGCGAAGGTGAGAAAGGTCAGTACATGGAGTTAGCCAAAATGTGGGCTGCTTCAGGTTATGAATATACATGGCCGCCATTATCAACGCCTGATGAAGCCGTTAATGGCGCTAAAGCCGTATTTCAGGGCGCCGGTGAAGGCAATAGCATGTACCCAAGCGATGCGCATAATGGTTTAGCGCTTTGGTTACCTATGTGGAACACTATTCTTCTTTTATCGTCTTCTGTGACGGTTCATATTGCTCATATAGGCTTGAAAGAAGGCAACCGTGCTAAGTTCAAAGGTTGGTTACTTGCTACAGTAATATTAGCAATAGCGTTTTTATTCCTTCAGGTTGCCGAGTACTATGAAGCTTATGTTCACCTTGGCTTAACATTAGAAAGCGGTATTTACGGTACCACCTTCTTTATGTTGACAGGCTTTCATGGCTTTCACGTATTCTTAGGTATGACCATGTTGTTAATCATGTTCTTGCGCTCAACCAAAGGTCACTTCTCACATGATGATTGCTTTGGTTTTGAAGCAGCATCATGGTACTGGCATTTTGTCGACGTAGTTTGGGTGTGCTTATTCTTCTTCGTTTATATCATTTGATATTTGAGGCTCAACCATTTGTTGTTGGGGTGCTGCGTGTTTACGCGCATCCCATGGCGCCCCTACTTCTAGCTGTCCTGAAAAAAATCCGTAAACAGTTGTTCCCATTAAGGCAATCGCGAGGGCTATTCTAATGCCCAAAGAATTTAATGTTCGGCGCGTTGTTCCAACATCTTTAAACAAAAACACCAGCCCACTAGCAAGACTGATAACGAGTCCGATTAGTAAGATCACAATAATGACTTTTATTAACATAATTTTTTCATCCAAGTTGTTGATCGCAATGCGCTTTCATATACCGTCATGATTGCAGCTTATCGCTGGGATTCCAACTGGAAAATTCTCATTACGGTGCTGGTGGCATTGCCACTCTTGCTACGCCTAGGTTTTTGGCAGTTAGAGCGTGGTGAAGAAAAACAACAATTACAAGCACAATACGCTGCGCAAGATCAGATGTTACCGGTTGAATTAATAAGCCAAGATGCTTCGGTTCAGTCGAGTTATCAGCGTGTGTATCTTATTGGTACATTCGATAATCAACATAATGTCTTACTCGATAATCGCATTTATGGGGGCGTTGTCGGTTATGAAGTATTGACGCCTTTTATCACTGACAATGGTTTCTCGGTGTTGGTAAATCGCGGCTGGGTTGCTGGCTTTGCTAATAGGCAGCAGTTACCCAAGGTGCCGGTTATAGATTCTAGGGTACGTATTATTGGTAAAATTTATGTGCCACTGGGTAAAGCAGTGACATTGGCCGATGATCAGTGGTCTGAACAGTGGCCTTTGGTCGTACAATGGGAGGACATATCAAGAATCGCTAATGCGCTTGATACTGAGCTATACCCTTATTCCGTGCGTTTAGAGCCGTCGGCGGCTGGCGCGCTGCTTGTTGACTGGCCTGCGGTTAATGTCCAACCAGAAAAACATTGGGGCTATGCGTTGCAATGGTTTTTAATGGCGGCAGCTTTATTCGTTTTCTGGCTTTATTCATCTATTCGGCCTCGTAATAAAGATGCGGCCAATCAATAAACGTTTAACGTTGAGTTCAAAATTATGACAGCATCATTTACACCTAAGCAGGTTCGATCAAGCCGTATGAAGCTGGTCGTACTCTGGGCTATTCCCTTTGGCTTAATGGCTATTGCCGCTGTCGTATATAACTTAGTGGAATCGGGTGTCATTAGCATTGGAAGTAAAAACGAAGGCGTTTTGATTCAGCCGCCTATTCAGTTGAGTGGCTTAGCATTAACCACTAATGTGGCGATAGCCAGAGATAATATCTGGGCAGGCAAATGGTCAATCGTCGTCCGTGGTGGTGCTGAATGTGATGCTGATTGTTTAGATACGCTGCTCGTTACGCGTCAAATACATAAACGATTAAATAAAGAAGGTAACCGGGTTCAGCGCGTTTATTTGAGCACTGCGCCTGTGTTAAGTGATGAGCTTGCTACGCATTTAGCGGCTGAGAATCATTATATGAAGTTAGCTATCGTTGATGAGATAGCGAATGAAAATGTCAATCAGGAAGCCAGTCAAGACGCTTTGATGGCGCTTGATAACGTCCTTGCCAGTGCAAATCAGCCAGTTCGTTTTTTTCTGGTTGATCCCGATGGCTGGGCAATGATGTATTATCTCAATGAGCATGACGGTGTGGTCATATTAAAAGACCTCAAGTACTTACTTAAATATTCAAAAGAGCGCTAAAACGTGTTGATCAATACTGCTGAAAAACGTAAACCTGGATTTAGGCTTGCCGCATCTGCAACCGCATTTGCCGTATGCGTCATTATTTTGGGTGCCTTTACCCGCTTAGCTGATGCCGGTCTTGGCTGCCCTGATTGGCCTGTTTGCTATGGACATATACTGTGGCCGATGGATGCCGAAGAAGTAGCCGTAGCCAATGCCGCATTTCCTGACACGCCCGTTGAGCATGATAAAACTTGGCCAGAACAGGTGCATCGTTTACTGGCGACGGGCCTTGGCTTTTTCTGTATCGCCTTAGTTGGTTTGGCTTGGCGTGATCGTATTAAAAATCATGACAGTCTTTCACCGTTTAAATTGCCGCTATTTTTATTGGGCATGGTGATACTGCAAGGCATGTTTGGGCGCTGGACGGTCACTTTAAACTTGTGGCCTCAAGTGGTCACTGCCCATTTAATGGGCGGCTTCACCACCCTATCGCTGCTGTGGCTGCTCACATTGAGACTAAACAACTATCAATGGACGGTTTCTCCTTCGGTAATGCAGTCCTTGCAATCGATTAAGCCTGTGTTGATAACTGTATTTATCCTTGTTGTTTTTCAGATTATGCTGGGTGGCTGGACCTCGTCTAACTATGCAGCGCTTGCCTGTCCTGATTTACCAACATGCCAAACTGTGTGGTGGCCAGAGATGGATTTTTCTACTGGCTTTAACTTTGCTCAGGCTATTGGCCCTAATTATTTAGGTGGGGTAATGGACAGTGCGGCTCGAACTGCGATTCACTTTAGTCATCGAATTGGCGCTATTATTGTTACAATATCGGTACTGTATTTAGTGTGGCGTTTGTTAAAGACAGGTTTAGCTGCGGCTAAGCTCTGGGCTATAACATTAGCGGTAGTATTGTTTGTTCAAGTGAGCCTTGGCTTAAGCAATATCATTTGGTCCTTGCCGTTACCGGTAGCGGTAGCGCACAATGCAGTTGGCGCCATGCTGTTGCTGGTTTTTGTGGGTTTAAGTCACCGATTCTATACAGCCAAAGTACAGGCATAACCCAACATTTATAGCGATAAATTGCCCGTCAGCAATAAGCCTGACGGGATTGGAAATAATTAAAATGACAAATCCAGAAGCATTAGATCCCCAAGCTATAAAACCATTATGGCGCGATTATTTAGAGCTCTGTAAACCTAACGTAGTTGCATTAATGATACTGACGGCCATCGTCGGTATGTTTTTAGCTGTGCCTGGTATGGTGCCCTTAGATATTCTTATTATCGGTAATGTCGGTATTGGTTTGTGTGCGGCTTCTTCTGCTGTTATTAACCATGTGGTTGATAAAAAAATTGATATTTTAATGACACGCACTAAAAATCGTCCTGTTGCTCAGGGGCGACTTAACGATACGCAAGCATTAATTTTTAGCGCAGTTATGGGCATTGGCGGTTTTGGCATGCTAATGGTTTTTGTTAACCCACTTACTGCTTGGTTAACATTAGTTTCGTCTATTGGTTATGCGCTTATCTATACTTGTTTCTTAAAGCGCGCTACGCCTCAAAATATTGTGATTGGTGGCTTGGCTGGTGCGGCACCGCCGTTATTAGGTTGGACTGCGGTAACCAATGAAGTACATGGTTATGCATTACTGCTAGTGTTAATTATTTTTGCATGGACACCGCCTCATTTTTGGGCGTTAGCGATTCATCGTAAAGATGATTATGCAAAAGTCGGTATTCCTATGCTGCCTGTTACGCATGGTGATAAATATACGCGACTGCATATTTTGCTTTATACGATTATTATGTTTGTGGTTACCTTGTTGCCGTTTGCCACTAAGATGTTCGGTCTTTTGTATTTATTGGGGGCTGTGGTTTTAGGTATTGGATTTTTATATTGGGCTGTGATTTTGGTTATTAATAAAAACCCGAATGCGCCAATGGAAACCTTTAAATACTCAATTATTTATTTAATGGCTTTGTTTGTCATTATGTTCGCCGATCACTATGTGTATCCGTTAGATACGCGTATAGCGCCTGAACAACCAACAATAGAGCTACAGATTGCGCCAGAAACATCGCCAGGTTTTGTCCCTCTTTCAGTGGTCGAATAGATAATTCAATGGCGTTGTCTCGGTAACTCAAGTGAAGTTATGCGCCCTATTCTCTTCTTGATTATTAATCGCTGTTTGCGTTATTTTGTTGACTGAGCGTGTGATTAATTTAACTGCATCTTACAGGTATCTTGTATCGTGAATAAAACAAACAGCGAGAGTTTTACCCATAAAGATCGTCAAAGCGGTATTCGTAATACGGTTGTTGGCATCATGATTTTTATTACCGTCGTGATGGTTTTATTTATTAACCGCCTGTCTAAAGAGCGTATTTTAAGTCCCAAAGAAATGGTCGCTAACGGCGCGGTTATGTTTTCAGTGCCGAGAGAAATTAGTCCTCTTAATCTTATTGATCAAAATCAACAGCCTTTTACTGAAAGCCAATTTATTGGCAAGTGGACATTCGTCTTTTTTGGTTTTACTCATTGTCCTGATATCTGCCCTACTACCTTGGCATTATTTAATCAGGTATCAGAGCGATTAGTTGAGACACCTTATGCGGTTGATACGCAGTTTTTATTAGTTAGCTTAGATCCGACGCGTGATACGCCAGAAAAAATGAAGCCCTATGTAGAATATTTTAATACCGATTTTATTGGTGTTACCGGCGAATTCTTATCGATACATCGTTTTGCTAAGCAATTAAATGTCGCTTTTCAAAAAGTCGTTACCGATGCAGATACGGGTGAATATACAGTAGATCATGGTGGCAACGTGGCGCTGATTAATCCACAAGGGTATTACCATGGATTTTATAAGCCGCCATTGGATCTCGATCGTATGACGCTCACTTATAAATCGGTTCGCGCTGATAATCTTTAAAAAGATGCCCTCTTCTTTTGTTCGTCTGGTTTTCCTTTCTTTATTGTGTGTCCTCTTTGCGCTGTCTATTAATAGCCATGCCGATGAAAAAAAATCATCGGCACCAGAAGCCTATACTTCGGTCGTCCGTCATGTTGTTGATGGCGATAGCTTGTATCTGGTTGGCGTGCAGCGGCAAATCAGATTATGGGGCGTTGATGCACCCGAATTAAAAAAGCCAGGCTATTTCGCGGCTAGAAATGCGTTGATGCAAAAAATAAAAGGTAAACGGCTTCGATGTGTGACCCAAGACCATGACCGATACGGTCGGATTGTCGCTCGCTGTTTTATGCCGGCGACTAAAAGCAGGCCGGTGCTAGATGTGAATGAATGGATGCTTAAGAGCGGAACCGCGAAAGAGTACTGTTATTTCACGAAAGGTTATTACGGTTACTGTGATTAGCGTGGCATAGACTAGGGTTATGTTGACTAGGGTGGCATTGATGAGAGCGGCGCTGATTAGAGTGGCTAGTGAGTTGTATTTTCTCTGGGCAAAAAAACAGGCTCCGAAGAGCCTGTACGAGGAGGATACTAAATATAAAAACAACAATAAAACAATGACTTACGGGGTGAAAATTTCTTGCGAATCAATAATAAAATCTAATTGATCACGTAACTCTTTTTGCAGGCCGTCAATATAAGCCTCGCTTTGTGAATTCTTTAAAGCCGATCCTGAAAGTAAGCGTTCAGGAGACATAGGCGGTAAAGCGACGGGATAACGATTAAGTGCTAGATAAAAACTGTGTTTCGTTTCATCGTTATAGGCACTTGCATCAATATCGGTGGCTCCACTCAAGTCGGCTGGGCTGGCAAATACTTGTCCGGATAGGATAAGTGCTGCTGCTACATACGAAATGGCGGAGTAAGCTAGGTTTTTCATAATGTTTACTCCTTTCGTTGTGTGCGTTTTTTTGGCTTGTGACCTTGAAACGCAGTAATAAATTTGTTTCTTTCTTGTATGTTACATAGAGTAACACCTGTGGATAAAATTGCCAGTTCAGAATGGAAAAATAGCCCGATAAATGTGTGAATAGTTGCATTGTTGCTGAGAGCTAGTCTCGATTTTATCCATATATCATTGAAATAACAGGTTTTAATAACTTCTTATACCTTTTATACGGCATGTGTTACCAAACGGTTCACTGCAAAGGTTCCACTTGTTACTTCGGCGTGCGATTAATAAACAGTTAGTCAGCATTCACTTATCTTTAAGCTGAAGGATTCGAGAAGGGCTCCTTGGTTAATGTGGTCCTTTTCTTTTAGGTGGGCTTATTGATAGCCGTTAATCGACAGCATAAGAAGTAAAAGCAGGCACAGAGGGACGATTCGCTTCTTAAGCTCAGTGTTGAGCTGTGATAAGCTGCTCGCCCGCAGTTTAATGCTATGAATAGTCGTTAACGTCTTACTGCCACCCTTATTAACTATGAAACAGGTGCAACACCTCTTATGGCTGCAAATGATCCACTTGTGCTCGTCGATGGCTCTTCTTATCTTTATCGTGCCTTTCATGCCTTACCGCCACTCATTACCTCTAAAGGCATGCCAACGGGTGCCATAAAGGGCGTTATCAATATGTTGCGTCGCTTACAGAAAGATTATCCGGACAGTGTGATTACGGTTATTTTTGATGCCAAGGGCAAAACCTTTAGGGATGAGATTTATACCGCTTATAAAGCCAACCGAGCCGCCATGCCCGATGATCTTAGGCCGCAAGTGGCTCCGATTCACCAGATTGTTGAAGCAATGGGTTTGCCATTACTCGTGGTCGACGGCGTTGAAGCTGATGATGTTATTGGTACATTGGCCGAGCAGGCAACACAGAAATCGATACCAGTAGTGATTTCAACGGGTGATAAAGACATGGCTCAGCTGGTTAATGAGCATGTATCACTTGTGAACACCATGACCGAGTTATCCATGGACCCTCAAGGCGTAGTGGATAAGTTTGGTATTCCCGCCAAGTACATTATTGATTATCTGGCTCTTATGGGTGATAAAGTCGATAACATTCCTGGCGTACCGGGCGTTGGTGAAAAAACTGCGCTTGGCTTAATTCAAACGCTTGGCAGCATCGAAGATATTTATAATAAATTGGATCAAGTTGCCGACGTGCCTGTTCGAGGCGCAAAGAAGTTAGCAGAAAAGTTGGCAGCTCATGAAGCCGAGGCACGACTTTCTTATACCTTAGCCACCATTAAGTTGGATGTTGAATTAGAAGTAACAGCCGAAACACTTTATAACAATGAGTTAAGTTCGCCGCCGAATACTGAGCGACTTAATGAATTATTTAATGAGTTTGAATTTAAATCTTGGGCGGCGCAAAGTGGTGGGGTGGCGCCAAGCGTCTCATCTAAGGCTCCATCTTCAGTTTCATCTAAAGATTCATCAGCGACAGCAGATGTTGGTGCAGAAAAAAATCAAGCGCCTAAACCTGCAGTAACACGACACTATGAAACAGTATTAACGGCCAAGCGTTTAGGTATTTGGATAAAGACGTTGGCTGCCAGTGATTATTTTTCACTTGATACTGAAACAACCAGTCTAAATTATATTGATGCGCGGGTAGTGGGCGTGTCGGTAAGTGTGGCTGCGGGCTCGGCCGCATATATTCCTTTTGCGCATCATTATGAAGATGCGCCAGAACAATTAACAGAAGACGAAGTTTTGGGTGCACTAAAGCCTTTATTAGAAAACCCCGCCGTCAAAAAAGTAGGTCAAAATTTAAAGTACGATAAACATGTATTAAGTAATCATGGAATTGATTTGCAGGGCATAGCCGACGACACTATGTTGATGTCTTATGTGTTGAATTCAACTAGCTCAAGACATGATATGGATAGCTTGGCGAGTAATTATTTAGATGAAAGCACAACCAAATATGAAGAAGTAGCGGGCAAGGGTGCTAAGCAAATTACTTTTGATCAAGTCGATTTAGAAATAGCAGGCCCTTATGCAGCCGAAGATGCCGATATTACATTGCGCTTGCATGAAGTGCTAAAAAAAGAGTTGGCGGCTGTTCCGTCATTAGAAAAATTATACCGTGAAATCGAGCTGCCATTGCTCAACACCATTTGTGATATTGAACAAACCGGTACATTAATTGAAGGTGAAATATTATTAAAACAAAGTGCTGAAATTGGTATTCGCTTAGAGGCACTTGCGCAAGAGGCTTATACATTAGCGGAAGAAGAATTTAACTTAGGTTCGCCAAAACAATTACAAACTATTTTGTTTGAAAAATTAAAATTGCCCGTTATTAAGAAAACACCTAAAGGCCAGCCATCAACCGCTGAGCCTATATTGCAAGAGCTCGCACTAAATTACCCATTACCTAAAGTGATTATGGAATACCGCGGCTTGAGTAAATTAAAGTCGACGTATACCGATCGCTTACCAGAACAGATTAATGCAAAAACGGGTAGGGTGCATACCTCTTACCATCAAGCAGTAACAGCAACCGGTCGTTTATCATCGTCAGATCCAAACTTACAAAATATTCCTATTCGCACCGCTGAAGGTCGAAAAGTAAGGCAGGCCTTTATTGCTTCTCCAAATAACTCAGTACTTGCAGCCGATTACTCGCAAATTGAATTGCGTATTATGGCGCATCTGTCTGGTGATAAAGGTTTGCTCGATGCCTTTAATCAAGGTTTGGATGTTCATAAGGCGACAGCGGCAGAAGTTTTTTCAGTGAATCTTGCAGAGGTGAGTCAAGAGCAACGTCGTCGTGCTAAAGCGATAAACTTTGGATTAATTTATGGCATGTCTGCTTTCGGCTTAGCAAAGCAGTTAGATATTGGTCGACGTGATGCGCAAGAATATATCGACCGCTATTTTGATCGTTATCCGGGTGTTTTAACCTATATGGAAAATACTCGCGCCGCGGCCTATGAAATGGGCTATGTTGAAACATTATTTGGTCGTCGTTTGCATTTACCTGAAATTAATAGCAGCAATGGTATGCGTCGCCAAGCTGCAGAGCGAACGGCAATTAATGCGCCTATGCAGGGCAC
>JABIQF010000245.1 GCA_018668095.1 Cellvibrionales bacterium | reverse complement strand
GCCGCAATGTTGGCACTTCCATTAATGTGTGAAGCAACAGCGGAACCGGATCTTGATAACGTAAAGAGTCCGGCCTAAGCTCGTAGCTAAAATGCCACGATACAGGCTCTGCAGTTATCGTCTTTTGCGAATCATTGTACATTGCCGCAAAATCGACTGCATTGACCATAACAAGCTCAACCAATGAAATATCATCGGCCGGTGAATGTTCACCAATAAAGTCGATAACCTGCTGCTTAATGGCTGCAAAACCTTTTTCCCGATCGGCATTAACTTGCTCGCTTATGGCATTAAGTAAACGCTCATCACCAAACTGCTCGCCCTGCTGGTTGGTCGCTTCAAGCACACCGTCTGACAATAAATATAAACGATCTCCCGCCAGCAAATTAAATCTTATAGGCTTAGGCTGATACTCACCTGCACCGACAATACCTAACGCCAAACCGTTTGAACTAATAGCTTCAATCGTCGAGCTATCTTTTCTCAGCACATAACTGTCTGGCAAACCGGCATTCCAAATATCGACAATGCCTTCATCAAAATTAAATTGCACAACACTGGCACAGCAGAATACGCTCACAGGTAAAATAGCATGCAACTTGGCATTTAATTCTTTAATTATATCGGGCATGGAAAAGCCTTTTTCAACCATGCTATAAAAGGTGGACGCCAATGGAATAGCGCCTATTGCAGCGGCTAAACCATGACCGGTAAAATCACCTAACAATACAATAAGGCCACCACTGGGTGTTGGGGCTGCCAATAGAACATCACCGTTGAATACAGCGATAGGAGATAACCAATGACGAATATTCGCCATATCGATACCGTTATTCTGAGAGACTTTATTAAAGACTTCTTCGGCTAGTTGCTGCTCAACCATTAAATGTTTATGGTGATCCATAATCTGATTATTTTGCTGCTGCACCAAGGTTTGCATACCAGCAATTCTGACTTGCGCGGCTATTTTTGCAGAAAATAATTTTGCAAAATGTTCATTGTCTAAATGCTCCGAAGAGGCAGCAGAAGTCTCAATATAATCATTCGCACCCGCCGCCATTGCCTCAATCAATATTGCGGAATCATCAATATCAACCCGAGGTAATAGAACAATAGGAACGTAACGATCACCGGCGAGGGTTTGTAGCTGACAAACTACATTTGCCAAATCCGCTTCGGCAAAATCGGTAGACAATAAAATAATATCGACATCATCAATACAATAGGTACCCGCTTTAGGACGGACTAAAGATTGCGTTAAGTTATCTAACGAATGAATAATCGTGGCATGATAAAGGCTAGGATCAAGAAAAAGAATCGTAGAAAGTTGCTGGCTTTGCGGTGACGCTAAAAGGCAAACATTCACAGACGTTTGACTTATCGGTCTTTTACTGGAGATATTCGCAGGCATAAAAATACCTAGCAATAAATAGCGGTTAAGACTGGGATTAAGAACATGAGAGTAAGAGTATTATTGAATGGTAAATAAACGGCCGAAATTAGATATCACTAAAATTTTACGCACATCATCATTACAGTTGACGATTTTTATAGAAGAGTGATCTCCTCCAGCGTAATCTCTCAGCAATAGCAGCATACCTAACGCAGAACTATCAAGGTAAGTTGTCTCAGTCATATCAACCGAAAAATGCTCTGGCAGCCCTTCGAGATCTTCATAGGCGCTACGGAAATCCTGATGCGCACTAAAATCAAAACGACCTTCTACATTGATAACCAATTCGCTTTTGGCGACAGACATCTTGGATGAAATGGGCATTACATACTCCGGCTTACTATTATTTGTTGAGTAATTCGTTAAACCTTCCTAGTTTTCAGTGTTATATCACTGGTCAAAACGACTCAAAACTTTGTGATTACAGTGCTTTGTTATTTCAGATTAGCGCAAATCTCACAGTAAGCCAGAGTAACTGCTCACAAATACGAATAAAATTTAAACAAATTACACGGCTTTACACTATAAGATCCATTTTCGACAAATAGCGACAAGACAAAAAAGCAACGAGTCTGCAAAAAAAATCAATTGAAAGAATAAGATAGGAGTAAAAATAAAAGGTTGGTTGAAAAGGTAGAGCGCTTTGGCTGATACAGACGAGGCTATCTAACGGACTTTTAATGTTTGATGTAATGCATTCCAGCGATCATCATTTTCACGATCAGCTCTAATAGCCTCACGGTGAAGCTCATCTCGACGACGAACCTCAACCAACTCTTCTAGACGACGCTGCCGAGCATGAAGCTGAGACCAGCGATCGTTATCCAGCTGACAAGCATCACTGGCTCTATCGAGTTGCTGTTGCTGTAAATCCGTTGCGTAAGAAAGATCATTCATAAAGCGACTAAAGTTTTGTAGATCATTCACTGCCACGCCATTTGCGGCGTCGCCCATCTCACCAACACTAACACCAATACCAGCAGCGTAGTCATCTTTATAACTGACCAGCCGATCAAGCGAATGCTGATTCTGCTGCAAGGCGGCCTGACTTTGCTGCAAACGAATTAATTGCTGCTGCTCACGAAGCGCAGCGAGTCTAGCAACTACTGCCAAACGTTTAGACTTAGCGATTGCCAAGTGCTATCCCTCCTCTGCGAGGCGCTTCAACAACATTGGCATCGACTAGATCACCCGATGCTGATTGCTCATCCATTGATTCCATAGTCTCTACTGGCTCTAATATGGTTAACAGGCGACTAAGGCTATTCTTTAGATTAATGGGATCATTTAATCCTTGCGATAAAAACGCCTGTATTTGAGGCTGCCTTGCAATCGCCAAATCCGTAATAGCATCGATGCCCGAGGTATAAGCCCCAACACTAATAAGATCCTTACTTTGCTCAAAGCGTGAATACAATTGTTTTACTTGGTTAGCCGCTAACAAATGCTCAGGCGGAACAATACTGGCCATAGAACGACTAATCGAAGCCTGAATATCCACAGCCGGATAAATACCTTGGCCAGCAATATCTCTAGACAAAACAATATGGCCATCGAGAATAGCTCGTGCAGAATCAGCCACCGGATCGCTGAGATCATCACCTTCAACGAGCACCGTATAAAATGCAGTGACAGAACCCCCATTACCTAAACCGTTACCCGCTCGCTCAACCAGCTGCGGTAAGCGCGCAAAAACCGAAGGCGGATAGCCTCTGGTTGCAGGCGGTTCACCCGTTGCCAAAGCGATTTCACGCTGAGCCTGTGCGTAACGCGTTAAGGAATCAAATAATAACAATGTGCGCTTACCTGCATCACGAAAATGCTCAGATAAACGCGCGGCATACATACCCGCTCGCAATCGCATAACCGGCGTTTCATCCGCAGGTGCTGCAACCACAATGGTTTTATCCATACCATGTGAGCCAAGATTATTTTCTACAAACTCGCGAACCTCTTTGCCCCGCTCGCCCACTAAAGCAACAATAACGACATCAGCCTCAGTAAAGCGGGTCATCATACCCAGCAAAACACTTTTACCCACGCCGCTGCCAGCAAATAAACCCACACGCTGACCACAGCCAATAGTGAGAGAAGCATTTACCGAGCAGACGCCTACATCAAGTGGCTTGCTGATAGGTTCACGTAATAAAGGGTTAATCGGCTCAGGGTGAAACTTAATATTATCGCAATGCCCAATAGGGCCTTTCGAATCTAACGGTTTACCCGTGCCATCAATCACTCGACCCAGTAGTGCATTTCCCGCTGGGACACTATCACTGGTTGATGTTGGTGTAACCCGAGCACCTGGTTTAACCGAAGAGAAAACGCGTAAAGGCATTAAGAAAGTGATATCAGAATCAAAGCCAACCACTTCAACTTCAAAGCTGCCTTGCTCGCCATCTTCAACGAGACAACGCGCACCTAACGCCAAGTTAATGCCGCGCGCCTCTAGCGTAAGTCCTACAACACGCGCAATATAACCAACAGCTAAAGGCTTCGCAGGCTCTATGCCATCGCTTAGGCAGCGGTTAAAATAATTAAGCATCAATCCGGCTCATTGAGTGCAAACGTTGCATCAAGAATAGATGTCATACGTGAAGATCGAGTAAAGTCGACCAAGCTATTAGCACTTTCTATGCGGCAATCACCCAAGGTTAATTGCTCATCGCTGCGTAACGGCCAACTGTCTTGAACAAAACCAGGAATCGATTCAAAAACGGCAAGGTCTTTAGGATTAAGATAGATTTTTATATCTGACTCGCCAATAGGTAGGGCATCAATCGCTTCACCGACAACGGCTTGAATACTGCTATTGTCTGTTAGCAATTCTCGATAACAAACACGTTCGGCAATTTTTGCCACCAACTGCGATAACACTGTTTGTAAATCGTCACGTTGATTAGCCAATGGCTGAATAACTGATTCAATAAGCTGCGTAAGCGATAATTGCTGGCCGGCTAATACCACTTGAGCATGTTTTTCTACCGTCTCTCTTGCTCGCGATTCACCTTCGGCATAACCTTTTTCGTAACCCGCAACTCGTCCTTCGCTAAAGCCCGCTTCTCGCGCCTCTCTAGTCAATTGTTCCAACTGCCCAGCTGTCATTGCTCGGTTAAGTTGTAAAGCGGAGGATGGCTTATTAGAGGCAAGCGAACGACGCTGCGCAAAGCCCGACAACTGTCTTGGCTCGTCATCAGCACCACTCACGATATGCTTAGCCTTAAACTCGGGTAAAAGCCAAGGCTCTGCTGCTGTTACCTGCTCTACCGGCAAGACATCATCTGTCATACTGCGTCTCTAATAAAAAATAATAAACAACTGTTAAAGCAAACGAATACAACTTAAAGCATCTCTTCACCAGAGCCACCGAGAATAATCTCTCCCGCTTCTGCCATGCGTCTAGCCACTGCAAGTATTTCTTTTTGTGCCGCTTCTACATCGCTCAATTTAGTCGGGCCAGAGGCTTCAAGATCATCACGCAACAAGTCGGCAGCGCGTGAAGACATATTGCTATATATTTTTTCTCGCAAGTCTTCATCAGCACCTTTTAATGCCACCACTAATATATCGGTAGAAATTTCTCGCAATAAGGTTTGAATACCACGATCATCCACATCCATTAAATTAGCAAAGACAAACATCAAGTCCTGAATAGTCTCAGCTAACTCGCCGTCTACTTCCGTGAGTGCATCCATTAACTCAGATTCAATGGTGCCATCAAGGTTTGTCATAATGTCGGCCGCCACTTTAGTGCCGCCAATACGTCGTTTCTGTGCCGATGAGCCACCCGAGAATTGTCGTTCAAGAATATTATTCAATTCGTTTAATGCATCGGGTTGTACGGTATCTAGTTTAGCCACGCGAATAACTACATCGAGGCGCATATTTTCAGGTAAATAAGAAAGCACCTCGGCTGAAAGATCACCTTCAAGATAAGCAATAACAATGGCCTGAATTTGCGGATGCTCTTGTTTAATCACATCTGAAATGGCGCGCGCGTCCATCCATTTAAGCGTATCTAAGCCCTGCGTATTTCCACCCAGCAAAATTCGGTCAATAATGCCCGAGGCTTTTTCAGCACCTAAGGCTTTAGTCAGCATATTACGCACATAACTATCTGCGCCTATACCAAAGCCAGTTGTATTAGTAATTTCGGCAATAAAAGAATTAAATACTGCTGCGACCTTTTCGCGTTTAACATCACTTAACACAGCCATAGCTGTACCAATGCGCTGCACTTCTTTAGGCCCTAATTGCTTCAGTATCGATGCAGCGGCTTCTTCACCAACCGTCAATAATAGAATCGATGCCTTTTCGATATAAGGGATAGAATCGGCTAATTTTTTATCACTCACTGTTAGACCAACCTTGTATTACTTGTGCGACGCGATCAGGATCATCAGATACCATATTGCGTACCATATCAATTTGATCTTCTAAGCGATCATCTGGCGAAGGTAATAGATTTTTGTTTGGCGAATTTAAAGTCACTTTACCGTCAGGGCCAACTGTCTCAGTTAAACCGTCTGAGTTTTCCATAACCGCATGTAACGCCGCTTTATGACGACCTTCTAGCTCTTTAATTTTTTGCGAATTTTCAGTCAAGCGATTAAGTGTTGGGCGTAACACCATAAAGATAACCATCAAAAAAGCCGCCACACCTAAAAACCATTTGAGTCCTAACCAAAAAACATCTTGCTCCCATAATTTCAATGCCATGGGCGCTTCTATTTCAGGATCAATACGTAAAAACGGGGTATTAACAACAATGACTCTATCACCGCGTGTTACATCATAACCGACAGCGTTTTGCACTAATACAGTTAGGCGCTCTAAGTCCGAAGCATCCCATGGTAGCTTACCGTTTCTCAATGTTGGCGCTGCTTCACTTTCACCTGCACCCTCAACGCCTTCAGTAGCTGAATCTTCGGCTCTTGCGAGCAAATCATCGACAGCAACGGCGACTGTCATACGACGCACTTGGCCCACTGCATTACGCGTATAACTAATTGTGCGATCTAATTCGAAGTTGCGTGTTTCCAATACTCTTGAACGCGTTGGCTCGGGCACTGCTTTACCCGTAATGGGATCGACCCGTGCTGAAGTGTTGCCTGTGAGTGGCGGCTGATTACTTAATGCGCCCGGCACACCGGTTGAACCATCGGCTTGCTGAGTTCGCTCACTGGTGGTTTGCTCGCTGCGTACAGCCGACAAATCAGGGTTATAAACTTCGGCCGTTTGCTCAATTTGGGTAAAATCTAAATCGATAGACACTTCGGCTCTAAATTTTTGATCACCAACAATGGGGGCCAGTAAACCATTAACGCGCTGCAGCAAGTCAGATTCGATTTGTCGTGTATATTCTATCTGCCTTGCAGCTTCAGCATATTTTGGATCGCTATCGAAGTCTGACAGCAAATTACCACGCTGATCAACCACCGTCACATTGCGAATATTAAGTTCAGGCACACTGGAAACGACTAAATTTGCAACCGCTCTGACCTGCTCATCACTGACTGTTCGACCCTGATAAGCTTCAATAAATACAGATGCACGTGGCTCGCGTTTATCACGCAGAAACACCGTCGATTTTGGAATAGCTAGATGCACACGTGCAGAACGCACAGCGCCTATACTGCTAATGGTTCTCGCCAACTCGCCCTCTAAACTACGACGGTAACGCGCGTTCTCCATAAACTGGCTAGTACCTAAAGGCTGCTCTTGATCAAGCAACTCAAAACCCATATTACGATCGGCTGGCATACCTGCAGAGGCAAGACTTAATCGTGCTTGATGAATTTGATCGGCATCGACTAATAAAGCGCCAGAGCGGTTATCAATTCGATAGTTAATTCTGTTTGAATCCAATATCTCGATAATACTGGTTGAGTCGAGTTGTTCTAGGCTGGCATACAAGGGCTTAAAATCTTTATCGACCATAAGCCATAGCGCTAAGGCCACGCCAATAGCAACACTGGCTGCAAGACCAAACATTAAGCCAATCTGACGACCGAACTCTAAATTTAAAAAGCTTTCGAAAGTTCCCGGTGATGATGTTTCCATTACGGCGGGATCTGTAGCTGTACTCTCTGCCATGGCTGTTTTTTCTATCGTTGCGTTTTAGTTAAGCGATATTCAAATTTCACTAAGGTTCATCACTAAGGTTCATTAACACCACTTAGTTAGATAGGCATATTCATAATATCTTCGTAAGCGTTGACTAATTTGTTACGGACTTCGGTCATTGCTTCAAAGGCGATACCGGCCTTTTCTGAAGCCACAACTACTTGCGATAGGGTTACATTAGGGTCACCCAGTTGAAACGATTCAGCCAATTGGCTAGATTCTTTTTGTACTGAGTTAACTTGATTAACGGCATTGCTCAAGAGCTGTTGGAATTCGACACCACGAGTGGCGGCGGCTTGATTAACATCGCCAGCGGCGGTTGCAGGTTCAAAGCCTTGAGCGCGACTTTTAAGTGCCCGCATTTCATTGAGTACTTGGCTAATATCTGGCCGACCCATATCTACTCGATTTGTCATGTGATGCTCCGCGTGTTTTATGCGCTGTCAATTATTTGTCGTCCTCGTGAAAGCTTCGGTGGTGATAAGGGGTTAATCACGCACTGACTCGTCGACAAATTGACTTTATCGACGGTTGAGAACATTCCTTATTGATCAATGCATTAAGTGCGCCAAGTTTTTTGTTAGGCACTTTGGACGGGACGTTGGGGGTGGTGATTCGATAAGTTTAAGTGTGTGTGGAAAATGATCTGTGTGTTATTTGATCGGAAGTTGTTTGATAAAGGTTTTTTTTGGGGCGGCTTTTGGGGCTTTATTGAGTTCTGCTATTGGGTGGGGAGTTGTGTGTGTATTTAAGTTTTAAGTTCAAGGTCGTCGGGAGTGGCCCGACATGCCAG
>JABIQF010000055.1 GCA_018668095.1 Cellvibrionales bacterium | reverse complement strand
GGATTTAGTTGATGATTTACATAACAAGATGAATTTAAAATTATATTATGGGGATTTGACAGATTCTTCTAACATAATCAGACTAATTAAGAGTATAAAACCAACCGAGATATATAACCTTGCCGCTCAGTCTCATGTGGCGGTTTCTTTTGAGGCTCCCGAATACACCGCCGATGTTGATGCCTTAGGAACATTAAGATTGTTAGAAGCAATACGCTTGCTTGGTTTGGAGAAGAAAACACGTTTTTATCAGGCATCAACTTCTGAGCTTTATGGCAAAGTGCAGCAAGTGCCGCAAACAGAGAATACGCCGTTTTACCCACGTTCTCCTTATGCTGTAGCTAAGCTTTATGCGCATTGGATTACCATTAATTATAGAGAGTCCTATGGCATATTTGCTTGTAACGGAATTTTGTTTAATCATGAATCTTCTCGTCGTGGAGAGACTTTTGTTTCACGTAAAATTACGAGAGGCTTAACTAATATTTGTTTAGGTAATCAAGAAGTCTTGGCGTTAGGTAATCTAGATGCTAAGAGGGATTGGGGGCATGCAAAAGATTATGTTGAGATGCAATGGCGTATGCTTCAACAAGATAAGCCTGAGGATTTTGTAATTGCTACCGGTGTAACACGTTCGGTGCGTGAGTTTGTTGTTGCGTCTGCGGGCTGCCTTGGTATTACCTTAGAATGGCATGGTTCAGGGATTGATGAGACAGCTTCTATTGTTGCTGTTGATGCCTCGGTAAAATCTATTACCGGTGACAATTTGTTAGGAAAAACTATTATTAGAGTCGATGCGAATTATTTTCGTCCTGCAGAAGTTGATTCTTTGCTAGGTGATGCAGCCAAGGCAAAAGAAAAGTTAGGTTGGGAATCAACTATTGAGTTTTCTATCATGGTTGATGAGATGATCTGTTATGACCTAGATAAAGCGCGTCGCTTTTTATTATTGAAAGAAAAAGGCTTTTCACTCGACTTAAGTAATGAGTGGAACTAGTGTACTGTTTATTACTTATATAGGTGAGATAATTAAATTAATGCCCCATCAAAGTTAGGGCTAACAAAGTGGTAAAAGCAAACGATAGCTCTATGTCCTTCAGGCAGTTTTTCTCGCCAATGTTCGATCTCTGTTCCACGATACAGTAAGCCACTACCTACCTTTAAATTAACGGCTACGGGCTTATTTCTGACCTGTAAGTAAATAGGCCATGGCTCTACAGCGTTGCCTTCTTCATCACTCATATCAAATACAATCGATAAGTTATATTGGCATTGAGCGCGGTCAACATGCCGTTCTAAAACTGCGCCGCCAAGATAACAACCTAAATAAGCATACGACGCCTGAAGCGCTTCACCGGTGATTAAACTCACCAATTTTGCTAGGCGGTGATGAATTGAAGCGGTCACGGTTTCATTGTGAATAGCCATCCTTCGATCAACTTGCCCATCACCTATAGGGCCGAAATAATTGTTTTTCACTAGCGATCTAACATGTTCTTTTAGTGCGCGCTGATGAGCGGGTGAAATAACATCAATAAGCTGTGCATAGGCTTGCCGCTTGAACTCAATTTTTGCAATACTTAGCTTTTGCTGCCATTGTTTTTTTTGTGCGGCAACTGATGGAATAACTAGCCGTTGCTTAGGATCGATAATCAGTTCGGATATTTTTTTATCCGATAATAAAGTGGCGCTGGGCAGTCGAGTGCCTGCATCGCAAGTCCAAACAATTGTGCCTTTTGGCAGTTCAGGAATTTGCTTTCCTAATAAGCGTAAGACTTTATCTGGAATCGCTTCGCCATTATTTTGAATAAACACTTGCTCAGCCGTTGCTAGCTGTTCTAAAAAAGTCTCTTCAGCGACGGATGGGTTGGGGTAAGTAGCAGTGACGGGAGGATCGCTGTCAATTAAAGCGCCTTGCTCAATCAATATGTTGATGTCGTCTTGGCTAAGCTTGTTCAATGCTATTTCAGTAGTAGCAACTGC
Organism: Cellvibrionales bacterium; assembly: GCA_018668095.1. Taxonomy (GTDB): domain Bacteria; phylum Pseudomonadota; class Gammaproteobacteria; order Pseudomonadales; family UBA7434; genus UBA7434. The sequence goes on along the minus strand of JABIQF010000055.1, from coordinate 7,557 downwards.
GTTTAATAACCAAATTGAGGCTGCTGTATAGCTATTAATCACCAATGCGCGGCGTGTAGACGGTGTATGCGGGTAGCGTGCAAATAGTGTAATGGTAACTACTGTATTCGGTTGTTGAGCAATAACGATACTTTCATTTTTATCGTCTAAACTCAAAAGAACAATGCCTTTGCTTTCGAGGTCACGTAGCAATAAAGGGCTAGCCGATGCAAAAGCAACAGAAGCTTTTTCACCTGCAGCCAGTGCTAACAAGATGGTTTGGAACTCGGGGTATCGAGCGAATAAAAAATCATGATGATCGAGGCTTCGAGTTTCTTCATTTAAAACTCTAAACGTTGCCATTAATCTCAGTGAGGGATTAAGATGAAGATCTTGGTTTGTAGACGATGTTTTCATTATTAAATTCTACTGTCAGCGGGCATCATGACTTAAGTATTGTTAAGCGATAATGCTTATCAGCATGAGTCGCTATTAACTGAATGTCAGTGTGCAATATCTATCTATAATAATAGCCGTTAAGTTGATAATTGTCAGGTAGTCTTGATCGTGGCATAGTTAAACTGTTTTTTCGTTTTTGATTGTGAGAAAAACCAAGTACGGCCAAAAACAGCCAAGTAAAGCCAAGAACAGCCATACAGTGTAAAAAAGAGACAAATAATGATCTTAGTGACCGGTGCAACAGGTTTTTTGGGTAAGCGAGTGTGTCAATTGCTCGAATCTTCCAATGTCGAATTTACGCCAACATCGAAGAGCTTAGGGGTTGATTTGCGTAATCGATCCGAAGCTTTAGCGTTGTTTGAAAGCGTATCACCTAAATATGTCCTTAATTGTGCCTCTTTTGTGGGGGGGATCCAGTTTGGTCAAAAGCAACCCGTTGAGATATTCCAGCACAATTTACAGATAACACTAAATCTTCTTGAAGCCTCCCAGCACGTTAATGTTAGCCGGCTAGTTAATCCTATTTCAAATTGTGCCTACCCTGGTGAGGCAACGTTGTTTAAAGAGGATGAGTTTTGGGATGGGCCGTTACATGAGTCAGTCATGGTTTATGGTTTTGTTAGAAAAGCTTCTTGGGTGGGTGCTTGGGCTTATGCGCAGCAATATGGCTTGGATGTTATCAATATTATTTTATCCAATATGTACGGCCCCGAAGATCATTTCGAGGCTGAGCGTTCGCATGCTTTGGGTGCGCTTATAATGAAGTTTGTTAAAGCTAAAGAGAATAACGAACGCCATGTTGATGTCTGGGGTAGTGGTGTTCCGGTGCGTGAATGGTTGCATGTTGATGATGGTGCGCAGGCGATGGTGCGAAGCTTAGAGGTTGCGCCTAGCATCGAACCCATTAATATCGGTGTGGCGAAAGGAATATCAATATTGGCAATGGCAGAAATAATACGTGATATTGTTGGCTATCAAGGTGATATAAAGTTGGATCCTAGCAAGCCCGATGGCGCGCTCTATAAAACGGTTGATGGCAGTAAAGGTAAGCAACATTTTTCGTGGCAGCCCGATACTGATTTTGAGCAAGGTGTTAAAGCAACGATTGATTGGTACTTAAAGAATAAATAACAATAAATATGAGGTTGTAATAACGTGGCAGTGAAAGAAGTAAAGCAAGGCGATTTAATTTTGGCTAGACATATCCCATCAGCGGACGCTTGGCAGGGCGATCTCAATTTTTTCTCGCCTGATGAAGACTATATTCAAGTGGGCACTTGGGGCTATGACAGCGGCAAAGAATTGTTAGCGCATACTCATAATGAAGTGACGCGTAACGTTTTGTGGACGCAAGAAACCTTATATATTCGCAAGGGCCGTATTCTGGTTCAGGTTTATAATACTGACGAAGTTATCGTCGATGAATGGGAAGCCGCTGAGGGTGATATTGTTATTTTGTTACGCGGCGGTCATGGCTATCATATTTTAGAAGATGGCACACAGGTGCTTGAGGTTAAAAACGGTCCTTATGTGGGTGCCGATAAAGACCGTCGACGTTTATAGTCAATATTCAGTAACTGATTAAATCGAGCTTCTAAGCCTATTCCAAGTGCTCATTAATAACCTTTAGGAACGCCTCACCAAACTTATCTAATTTTGATTCGCCGATGCCGCTAATGGATAACAGTTCTGCTGTGCTGCATGGGTGAGTCTCCATCATCTCCATTAATGTAGCATCGTGAAAGACCATATAAGGTGGAATGCCATGCTCGTCGGCCAGTTCTTTTCTGCAGTTACGCAGTGCGTCCCATAAAGCACTGTCTTGTTCTGATACACCGTTGCTGTGTTTTTTGACAGGCTTACTCAGTCGTGGCTCAGTAATATCTTCGCGCAATAGGAGTGTCACTTGGCCTTGTAATAGTTCGCGTGATGCATCGGTAAGCGTTAAGTTATTATAGTGTTCGGTGTTAACGCGAAGCAGCCCTCGAACAATCAGTTGTCGTGTAATAGAACGCCATTGGTTTTGCGATAAACTAGCGCCAATGCCATAAGTGCTAAGCTGCTCATGATTAAACTGCTCTATGCGTTCAGTTTTTTTACCGCGTAACACATCAATCACATGGCCTAATGCAAAGCGTTGATTAACTCGATACACGCAAGATAATAATTTTTGCGCTGCTTCTGTTGCATCCCAGGTTTTAGGTGGTGTTTGACAAGTATCGCAAAAGTTACAGGCTATATGCGCTTTGTTTTCATTTTCTTCTGAGCTTAAGTCGCCTTCACCAAAATAATCTAATAATGGCTGTCTTCGACATTGAGTGACTTCACACCAGCCAAGAAGTGCGTCGAGTTTATTTTTTTCATTGAGCTTATATTCAATTTTGGCATCAGAGTTATCAATAAACTGCGAGAGCTGCACAACATCGTCTAAACCGTAAATCATAAATGCTTCGGCAGGTTCGCCGTCGCGACCAGCGCGTCCTGTTTCTTGGTAATAAGACTCAAGACTTTTAGGTAAATTCATATGCGCAACAAAGCGGACATCCGGTTTATCTATCCCCATGCCAAAGGCGATGGTAGCCACCATAATAATGGCGTCTTCACGCAGAAAACGTGTTTGATTCTCTGCTCGAGTATGTGCAGGAAGGCCAGCATGATAGGGGAGAGCGGTTAAGCCTCTGTCGTTTAACCAAGCCGCCGTAGATTCTACTTTTTTACGCGACAGGCAATAAATAATGCCGCTCTCATCTCTATGGCCAGTTAAAAATTTGAGAAGCTGTTTTTTGGCATCATTTTTAGCCGCAACGGCATAATGAATATTGGGTCGATCAAAGCTACTGACAAATTTAGCCGGCGCATTGAGCTCTAAATTGTTGACGATATCAATTTGTGAGCGAGGCGTTGCCGTAGCGGTTAGCGCCATTCTGGGAACGTTAGGAAAATATTGCGCAAGTTGATTAAGTAGTAAGTAATCTTGCCTAAAGTCATGGCCCCATTGAGATACGCAGTGGGCTTCGTCAATGGCGATGAGTGAGATGCTGCATTGAGTAAGCCAGTTGAGCGTTGAAGGCTGATTAATGCGCTCAGGGGCTACATAGAGGATGTCTAGCTGGCCTGATTGGGTTTGTTCAATAACACGTGCGGTTTCTGCGCCACTTAGTGTCGAGTTAAGAAAAGCGGCTCGAATACCTACCTGCATGAGTGCAGACACTTGGTCTTGCATAAGAGCGATAAGGGGTGAAATAACAATGCCGGTACCTTGGCGAACGAGTGCAGGTATTTGGTAGCACAGTGATTTACCACCACCGGTAGGCATAATGATTAAACTGTCCTGGCCTTCAATAGCGGTTTCAATAATGCTTTGTTGTTGGCCGCGAAATTCACTGTAGCCGAAAATAGATTCCAGTATTGCTTGTGGGGACTGTTTATTTTCGCGATTAATAGACGGAATGCTGGAGGCGTGTTCTGTATTTTGCTGGTGGGTGTTCGACGGCATAATGATAATCCTTGATTGAAGATGACCGCGCGATCCTTGCGACGGTTACTGAGTTTGAGCTCGTCTTTCAATAATAAAGGATGAAAGGCGACCTATATATTACTATAAAATGTGCTAATAACTTCATTTATTCAAGTAATTTCAATACTTTACCTTTCTCAGCTCTTATGTCAACAGGTTCCAGCTAGCCAGTTTTTTTGATGCAAAAAGCTTTTCACTATTACCGATTTTTCTTGACTTCGATTACTCATATGCTATTATTTGATCAATGTCAGCGCTGTCATAAAGTGCGGCAATAATAAAAATCATAAATATTGTAGATAATCTAAATGTTTTTTGTATCTTCCCTGAGTGCATCAAACTTAATTAACGACATGGAGAATATAATAATGAATAAATTAAATACGTTAACTTTGGCGATAGCCTTAGCTGCTAGTGCATCTTCAAATGCTGCAATCACTTTCCAATTTGCCACTGGTGCCGCTACTTACGGCGAGACAGTAGTTGGTGGATTTTTAACTGGTCAAAGTGGTACTGGTTTCACTTACAAATTAAAAGCTACGCCTGACTCTGGAGCGACATTAGCTAAGCAAGCCTCAAATATTGGCTTAGGTGTTAAGACAGGTGGAGATGGTACTTGGTACATAACCTCCGGTGAGGTAATTAATTTTTCGCTTGTAGACTCTGACAATAACCCCGTTGCTTTCTCTTTGAATGGGTTCAAAATGGGTTTCAACGCTGCTCAACAAAAATTAGAGGAAAACGAAAGAGTAAACGTAGAAATAGCGGGTAATACTTATTTGGTTGGCGGTAATGCTCTTACTGAGAGTAACAATGCACAAATATTAGCTGCTGATTGCATGGATGCGAATAACTGCTGGAGTAGTAGTGATATAGCTACTTCATTCTCAATTGTTGGTGCAGACGCCGTAAATGGTGCAACGACTTCTTATAGACTCAATAATGTGAGTTTAAACCTTGCTCCTGTAACAGCAGTTCCCGTCCCTGCAGCTGCCTGGTTATTAGGTTCGGCATTGATGGGATTGGCAGTAGCTAAGCGTCGTAAGTAAGGCAAAACTTTACGCGAGACTTTACAGCTATATGTCAATTGAGCCGCTCGACAAATAAATCAGTTGAGTGGCTCATTCAGTTAACGGTTACACATATCAACTCATGGAATACATTATGAATATCAAAAATTTGATTATCCCATTGGCCTCAACTTTTTTACTTTTATCTGCAAATAGTTTTGCTGGAAACGGTAGTCATCTTATTGGTTGGCAAACGTTTGATAGGATTTATGTCGAGAATTGCGGCAATTTTTGTAACGAAAAAGGGGTAACTGATACTACACCCGATAATAACTCAACGTTTGATGCGACGCCTGCAGGCGGCATCAGTGAATCAGGCCACTACCTTAGCGGTGTCTTAGGAGTGGGTGCTTCAGATGGGGGTTTCATCGGTAAAGGAGTCGTCAACAACAGTTCTTTCTTGAATGGTGATAGGTTTGGTGAAGGCAATAATGGTGAATTCATCATGCGCTGGCCTTTGGCCGGCACGAGCCCACAACTCATTGAAGTACCGGCTTTATCAGGTATAAGGACTGACCCAGTCTTGAATACTGTTATATTAACGCTTGAAGAACATAGTTTTTTGGTCGGTGATACGATTACTGTATCGGGGTTCAATAATTCGAATCCAAATGGCACAAAGACTGTCAGTGCTGTAACCGGTGGTAATGGCGCGTCAGGCACTATCTCTTATTTAGTAACAACGGGTGCAAATGGTCTTCCTATAGGCACAGAGTTATCAAAGAAAGCTTCAGGCATATTTGTGTCTAACTTTACGGCTTTTTTGAACCGTAACGACCCTGGCTATGATGCTCAACGCTGGCCGGAACTCGGCGAGAGTCCAAGATATCCTAAGGTATCCGCTTCAGCCGGCTCATCGTTTTCTAGCACAGTGACTTTAGCCGTCGCTGATCATAGTTTCTCGGTGGGTGACCAGGTTCTTGTAACGGGGTTTTCTAATGATCATCCTAACGGTGTAGAGACTGTCAGTGCAGTAACCGGTGGTAATGGTGCGTCAGGCACTGTCTCTTATGACGTATTAACGGGTAATCTTGCTGACGGCGCGTTAAGCGGTTCAAACATGGTTGTAAGCAAGATCAGTGGCCCAAGGATAGGCCCTTTTCTAAGCGGTAATCCACAGTACTCAACTGGCGCACAAGGGTGGAAGTTTAGTAACAGTGGGTACAATAATGGAGATGGTATTTGGGTTTATGATGAAGATCGCTTAAAAGGTGACGTTACAATCACGAACCACAGCGATTATTATTTTAAGCTAATGCATATTCATTACTCAGCGCGCGGTTTAACAGCTGCTGGGGCACCGAATGCGTTAGAGTTAATATATCTTGCCAGCCCTGGCGCTTTAGTGAAAAAGAATGGAGGTGACCCGGCTAATCCTGGTCCTGCCGAAGTGGTAGACTTGAAGAGTTTAAAAAGTGATGTTTGGAGCACAATAGGCGTTAAATCGGTTTCTATACCGCTATCGGCTGATTTCGGTGGGGCAGTGTATATTCCGCCGGGTGAATCGGCTGCATTTCGTTTTGAGTGGTCAGGGCAAGATAATACTTTAGCTAAGCAAGTTCAAATAGATAATATCGCATTTGAGGGGACGTTTTATGTAGCCCAGGACCTTTTGGAAGAAATTGATCCTGCCGCTGTTGTGCCAGTTGCTGAAGAATTTGTTCCGATGTTACCGCTACTTTTTCAACTTTTATTTGCAGCTAGTTTAGCAGGGGTATGGGCACGGGTTTATTGGTCAAAACGTACTGTCTAATCATGACGTTTTAGGCCATTTACCTGCTTGGTATCACAATTAACAACCCTGCTTTACGAGCGGGGTTTTTTTTTACCTTAAAAATTTTTATTTTACAGAAATATTCATCCATCCATTAAGCAGGGATTATCAAGGAATGTTTAAGTTTATTGTAAGTGTGCTGTTGCTCAGCACTTCAATGTTGGTTCATGCGATTGATTATTACATAAGTCAATCATCCGGCAATGACAATAATAGCGGCTTATCATCGCTGTCACCTTTTCAAACTTTGACACGAGTCAATAGCTTGAGTTTATCTGCGGGCGATAGCGTCTTATTTAAATCGGGAGAACGATGGGAGGGCATGCTCTGGCCGAAAGGCTCTGGCACTTCTAATGCCCCTATAACTATTTCAGTTTATGGTTCAGGCACTAAACCGATTATTGATGGAGACGGTTACCAAGCCAGCATATTGTTATTTAACGATGAGCATTATGTTATCAGCGGTTTGGAATTAACCAACCAAGCTTCACACAGCAGTAATGGTGTAACCAAAAAACTGGGCGGTTTTGGTAATTGTGAGAATAGTTGGGGATCCGGTCGCGATGTTCGATTTGGTATTAAAGTGGTTGCCAGTAATCGATCTTTAGAGCAGTTTACTTTTAGTGACCTTGCAATACACAATATTTTTCCAACGCCCGATACACCTGAAGGAGAGGGCACTACTTGCACTAAGCAGGGGCATAATACAACACTGAAAAATCAAGGGTATGGTATTAAATTTGAATCGCAATCAAATG
>JABIQF010000020.1 GCA_018668095.1 Cellvibrionales bacterium | reverse complement strand
GAAATCGAAAGTGAAATTAAAAACGAATTCAAAAAATAGCGGTTTTACACTCATAGAGATTATGGTGGCAGTGGCTGTTTTGGCGCTTTCGGGCGTAGCCTTGCTGGGTAATATTGGTCAGGCAACACGTGATTTAACCCTCTTAAGTGATAAGGCTGAGGCCTTACATATTGCTCAATATGCATTAAATGCGGCGCTGCTTGAAAACACCTTTCCTGATACAACTAACGAAGAAGAAACGATTACTCATGCCGGTAGAGAGTGGCGTGTTGAGCTAATTGTAAGTGAAACGCCCAATGATAAAATGCGTCGCATTGATGTCATGGTTAGGCCTAATGAGCGGCGCTTAGGTAGCAATCAATCAGCAACTATTTTATTAAGTGGTTTTAGAGGGGATGTTTTTTGACGCCCTTAGCTAATCACTTTTCTCCTGCTTTTGCGGTTACAGCGTCGACGGTGAAGCGCCATAAGGGTTTTACCTTAATAGAAGCGTTAGTGGCGATGTTTATTTTTTCGTGGATAAGCCTTGCTGCCTACCAAATACTCGATCAAGTCGTGATTGCGCAAGAGGTTAATCAGCGAAAGTCGGCCGCGGTGGCTAGAGTGCAAAGAGTGAGCTGGCAGTTGGCCTCTGATTTTCGTCAAATGGTCAATAGGCCGGTTTGGCAGGGGCAGAATAATCTACTTGATCCGCTTTTGTTTGAAACCGGCGAATATCTTATTGAATTTACTCGCGGAGGTTGGTCGAATCCGCTGCAGTGGCCACGTAGTGACTTGCAGCGTGTTGCCTACCTACTTGATTACCATCCCGAAGCTAAGGATTCTGACAGTGAATACTATAACGATGAACGCTTGTATTTAATCCGTTTGTATTGGCAAGTGCTAGATCGCTTAGAAGACAGCGAGCCACAAAAACAAGTGCTTATTGGTGGAGTTGTAGATTTTCGAACACGTTTTTGGGATCAGGAGACCTCAGATTGGAGTGATATTCCTATGCCAACGTTTGTGGCGCCAGCGATAGCATTCTACGATGCACCAACCGCTGTCGAAGTGAGTATTGTTTTTGAAAATGAAGATGTGATGACACACATCTTTAGAGTGTTATAAGTTATGCCGCATATTACTCATCTTATTAAATCGTCCTCGCATAGGCAGTCATCTCGCTTAAAAGAGGCGGGCGGTCGCCGTAAGCAGACGGGTGTTGCCCTCATTACCGTATTGCTGGTTTTTGCCATTGCGACATTGATTGCATCTAAAATCATTATTGGCAAAGTGCTTGATATGCAGCGTACAACCGGCATGATTAATCGTACGCAGGCTTATTATTATGCGCTCGCTGCCGAAGATTTGGCGATATTGGCCTTGCAAGAAAATATTAAGCAAGATACTGCTAAGTCGCCGCAGGGTGACCATCTCGATGAGTTTTGGGCTCAAGGTCCCATGCCCTTTGAAATCGACAATATTGGTTCTGTCGTGGTTAATATCGTCGATATCAATCGCTTTTATAATATTAATAACCTCGTGCAATATAATAATAAAGTTAGTCTCTATGAGCTAGAGCGGTTTCGTGGCCTGCTGGTTGAGTTGGATATTGATGACGCACTTGCAGACAATTTAAGAGATTGGTTAGATGTCGATAATCGAGACGATGGCTTTTCTAGTGATGGTGAGGCTTATGCTAATCAAGAGCCTGGCTACTTAGTGGGGAATCAGCGGCTGACTGATGTTTCAGAGCTTCGATTGATTAATGGCTTTGATGCTAATGTGATGGCTGTTTTGTTGCCGCATATCACCGCCATTAAGACACACGGTGTTCTGCCTATTAATGTTAATACCGCTACAGTTTATGCGCTTGCCACATTACAAGTTGCTTCTATGGGTAATAGCTCAGGAAATAATGAGGGCATAGGTTATGCTAACGCTTTGGATATTATTGGGGCTAGAAGCGAGCCCTTTGTGAGTTTGGTCGATTTCTCTAACCGTGTTTCTCTACCCAATTTACAATTTTCAAGTCAATTTAATCCGGGGACTACAAATCAAGGTTCATCAGTTTCATCTCTACTGGCTACTTATTCTCATACCAGCGAATATTTTGAAATTAATATTCGCGCTAACTATGCGGGCAGCATTGCTTATCTTTCGACCATTGTGCGGCAGAAAGGCTATGGGGAAGCGGCGAAATTCATTGTGTTATCTCGGCGAGAGACGGATAATTCCTACCGCTTTATTGAGGCGGTTACTGGCTCTTAGGTCATATGCCATCTCTCATGTTGGATGACTCTTTAAGCGCGTTTAGCATCTAGGCTGCCATTCGAATTGGCTGGATTTTAAATAGGCTCAGGCATAGGTCTTAATGTCACTTATAATCGGTCTGCCGGCCAATAAATGTTATGCTTGTGGCCTGTTTATAAAGGTCTAACTAACCGCGGTTTAAGCGCTTAAGCCAATATCATTGTTAGATGATCAAAATTTATGAAATGGTTTGCGTGTTAGTTCAGATATAAACACCCAAATTGAAAAAAACATTTTTCACTTAATAGTAAAGAAAATATGTCAGATTTTTTATGCTTACGCTTTAAACAAGTCGATATCCATGAGTTCAGCCCCGTGGTGTGGTCTGTGCTATCGGCTGATGGTCGCATTCATGCTTCGGGCAGTTGTTTACTTGAGGACATTGCAAAGCAGATTCCTGAATCTAAAGCCATGCGACGCAATATATTAATTGTGCCCAGTAGTGCGGTGCTATTGACCTCTACAGAGGTGCCTTTTAAGCAGCATCGCCATTTGAAGCAGGTGTTAGGCTTTGTGGTTGAAGAGCAGATTATTGATCCTATAGAAAGTATGCATTTAGCAACGCCTATTTATCATGCTAATGAGACCGTGCACATTGCGGCAGTGAAGCGTGAATTGCTAGAGTCGTGGTTGCAGGCTTTGGAATCGCAGAAAATATTGCCTGATTATTTATTTGTTGATGTGCTTTGTGTGCCCCAGAAAGTGGGTGATTGGCAGCTGTTATTTGAAAACAATAAAGTTTTATTTAGAGATGCTGATTACAGCGGTATGCTGTTAGATGAAAATACCGCCAAGTCAGTTATACAGTTAGCTATCTCGGCTAGCACATCGTCGGCATTGATTGAGACGGAGACGGAGAGAAACGATTCGACCGATAGCTTTGCGGCTTTCGCAGAGGGTGGCGCAGATCAAAATACAGCGACTGCAAGTGCACCCTCAGCACTCAATAGCATTGCTTTATTATTGGCTGAGGCAGATAAGCCCTTAAGCAGTAGTTCAGACCCTAGTGCTAATGCCGAGTATTCGGCGGATCAAGAAAGCGAATCATTGGAAGGCTTGCTCGATGAGTCTTTGGATCCCACATTAATTATTTCTCCCTCAGAATTCAAAGTTGAGTTAGCTGAGTTTATTCGTTCAGAGAATATTGAAACTCGCGAAATTGCCTATACCGAGTCATGCTCCGATTTATTAGCGGTTAATGCCGTGCATACGGTCGAAACGACATTGAATTTATTGCAGGGTGAATTTAGTCCGATAAGTGCTAACGCTGCTAATCGTAAATTTATTCGCAAAGCCGCTGCTATTGTTTCGGCCTGTATAGGGCTGTTTTTAGTAGTGACTATGGCAGGTGGTTTTTACCTCAACGTTAAAGCCGATCAATATTTTGATGATAGCGTAGCTATTTATCGCAGCGTATTTCCAAAGCAGAAAAAAGTTATTGACCCCGTGAAACAAATGCAGCGTCAGCTAACCGGTAAAACAATGGGTGGCACAACTTCCGATTTCTTACCTTTGCTTGATGCAGCTTCACGCGCACTTTCAAACTTAGAGACCGAAGTGCCATCGACTATTGGTCAGTTACGCTACGATAACCAGCGTGGCCATATTATTATTGATTTGCGTGTTAACAGTATTGATATTCTTGAATCCTATAAAGAGCAGCTGACAGCAGAAGCGTTAACAGTCGATATTCTTTCTGCAAATCAAGATCAAGAAATGGTTAATGGTCGTATGCAGATTAGTCGCTAATTAAGTTTTAGTCTTGAATAGACGATATCGTTATTGATTACAGCAATTTATTGGGCTTAATCAGAAAAGTAATCAGAAAAGTAATGCTAGGTAATACCTATGAGTGAATTAAAGCAGCGCCTTAGTGATGAGATTGATCAGTTAGTCGCGCGCGTTCGAGCCAATAAAGGTTTTCAAGAGCTAGAGCAAAAATATCATGCGCTTACTGAGCGAGATCGGTTTTCACTGAACATATTAGTGCTTTTCTTGTTGTCTTACCTTTTTTATCAAATGGTTTTATCGCCAGCGCTCGCTTATTTAACGTCAGCGAGCCAGTCTTATGAGCGACAATTAGAGAGCTATGAATGGATGGTTGCGCAAGAGCCCATCGTTAAAGAAATGCTTATTGATACCAGTGCTGAGCGAGAGGGCTCGTTGTTAAGTGTCGCATCATCGACAGCCAAAAAACATAACCTTAACTTTAGTCGATTTGAACCCTTAGATGGTGATCGAGTTCGGCTGCGCTTAGAGCAAGTTAAGTTTAATGATGTGGTTAGCTGGCTAACTGAGCTTGAAGCTGAGAAGGGTGTCAGTGCCGTTGATATTTCATTAGACAGTGCCAGTCCGGGCTATGTCAGTGTTCGACTAACGTTACAAGGTTAAGGCATGTACCAGAATTTTTTTGGGCTTCATGAAAAACCTTTTTCTATAGCCCCCGATCCTCGTTACCTTTATATGACTGATCAACACCGTGAGGCGTTGGCGCACTTATTATTTGGTATTGGTGACGAAGGCGGCTTTATTTTATTAACCGGTGATATTGGCACGGGCAAAACTACGATATGCCGTAGCTTATTAAATCAACTACCCGATAACGCCGATATCGCTTTTATTGTTAATCCGCGTTTATCCGTCAATGAATTACTACAGTCTATTTGTGATGAGTTAGGTATAGATTATACAGATAGCAGCTCGATAAAAGTGTTAGTTGATAAGTTGAACCAGTTTTTGCTAGAAGGCTATGCCTCTGGCCGTAATACCATTCTCATTATTGATGAGGCTCAAAACTTAGCTGACGAAGTGCTTGAGCAGTTACGTCTGTTGACGAATCTTGAGACTAGTGAGAAAAAATTACTGCAGTTAATTTTGCTAGGTCAGCCAGAGCTGAATGATAAATTGGCTCAAGATAATTTACGTCAATTAGCTCAACGTGTTACTGCTAGGTTTCATCTACTGCCATTAAGTGCAGAAGAGACGACTGCTTATATAAAGCATCGCTTACATATTGCGGGTTTTCGGGGTGAATTATTTTCGCGTGCGGCCTTAAAACATATTCATAGTGAAAGTCGCGGTGTGCCACGTTTAGTCAATGTAATATGTGATCGCTCAATGCTGGGTGCTTATACCAAAGACAGTATTGAAGTTGAGTATCCTATTGTGCTCGAAGCCTGCAAAGAAGTGTTAGGGCGCGAAGGGCGTCGAGCAGCAGCTCAACGTTCGTCAGGTATGTCTATACAATTTTCAGAATCCAGCACTGTTTGGATTGCTAGGTTAGGCGTTTTGTTGCTTCTTATTGGTCTGGCTTTTGTGATGGTCACAACAGATTTTTTAGAGACTATTTTAAATGTCTTTCAACAAAGTCGCGGAAAAACGATGGCTGCAATAGCGTATTTATCTACGATGTTGGTAGGGTAGTCGATGTCATTTATTCTTGATGCAATAAAGAAATCTGAAAATGAGCGTCAGCGAAGTCGCCAGCCAGATGTGCACAGCTTGCAAGATAGTATGCCGCCTTCGCAGGCTGAGCCTAGCTCCGGCAATCGATTGCTTTTACTGGTTATTGCTATAGTGATCATTATTGCTGCGTTTTGGTGGCTTTGGATTCAAGTTTCTCCGCAAATATCACCGCGTTTAGTTGAGCTCTTGCAGAACACTCAAACGGTTAAGAATGATCAAGTCGCCACTAATAATGATAAGCCCGCTAGTACATCTTTATCCCAAACGCCTTCACCGACGTCTAATGCGGTTAATGACGTTTCAAGTATCAGTAGTTTTTTAGCGGATGATGAGTTGCCACCCAATAGCCAAATCAAAGAGCTTTGGCAGCTACCTGCAGATTACCAATCAACGATTCCTGAGTTAGATTTTTCCTTTCATGTTTTCAGTAATGATCATGAAGAGCGTATGATTATTATTAATGGTCGGCGTATGCGAGAAGGTCAGATGGTGTCTCGTGGTTTAACGCTTCGAGTGATTACCGAGACCGGTGTCATTCTTCATTCTGGAGACCAGTTCTTTCATGTCGACGTCATTGAGAAATGGTAGCGATGGTTATAAACTCAAGCAAGTTTCATTATTCTAAATACTAATGCCAAATAACTTCTCCTCCTTGGTCGATTCGGATGTCGCCAATCAATTAGAAAAAGCGTTAGATCGTGGTGCGCTCTTTCTTACGCCTAACACTCGCCTAGCTTCTTATTTGCGTGATCTGCTTGATAACATCATGCTTGAGCGTCAGAAGCTGGGTCAGGGCGTTTGGCAAAGCCCAGAACTGTTACCGTTCGATGCATGGACAACGGCACAATGGACCGCTGCTATGTTGTCAGGAAAAACAGCGCCTCGCTTAATGCTAACAAAAGGACAAGACCTGCTTTATTGGGAGCAGGCCTTAGACCAGTCTACTATTGCTCAGACCTTAATGTCTCCAGCCGCTGCTGCTGCTCAAGCGCAACAAGGTTATCAACTTTTAAAACAAGGCTTAGTTGATATTGATAAGTATGCTTTTGAATTCAGCAGCGCTGTAGATAGCCGTGCCTTCTATGATTGGATTAAACATTATGAGGCTCTTATCGAGAGTGGTACTCATATTGCTTTAGTCGATGCTCAGTCTCAATTATTGTCTTTAAATAATGATGGTTCAGCTGATAATCGCATAGTGGTTATGGTGGGTTTTCAAGCGCCTACACCCTTGCAAAAAGCCATTGTTGAAAATTATGCAGGTAGCGGCAATATAGAAAGTATCCATTTAAACGTCGGCTGCAAACGTATTCAATTTAAAGGCTGTAATGATTTCAATCAAGAGTTAAAAGCCGCGGCCCAATGGTCAAAAGACTTGCAGGATAAAAACCCTAATGCGCGTATCGCGGTTGTGATTCAAAATCTTGCGCAAAACCGCATGTTAGTTGAACGTAACTTTTTAGAAACCTTTGAACCGACTAGCGTTAGATCGGCGATGCCATTTTTACAAACTGGCTTTAATATGTCGGCAGGTATTCCTTTATCCGAAAGCAGTGTGATAAAAATAGGCTTGTCGGTGATTGATGCAATAAGTCGTCCTTTACCGATAGAGCAATGGTCAGCGCTTTTGAACTCTCCGTATATAGGTGATGATCAAAGCGATGTACTTATCCGCCGCAAGCTAATAGCTAAAATGCACGACGCTGGCGAACGAGAATACACCTTGTCTCAAGTCAGCCGCTTATTAAGTTGGCGTTCTGGTAATAAAAAAAGCAGTTCAAATGACAAAGCTGATAAACAAGCACCTAGTGAGTCAGCTAGTTCAAATGCTGGTTTAGCCGGTGGCATAGAAGCTGCTGCGCAATATTTTATAAGCTGGCAGAGCGGTCGAGGTAAGAGTCAGTCTAAGAAAAATGTACCTTCACAGTGGTTACCTGTTTTCCGAAAAATACTCGCTTTCTTTTTATGGCCGGGTAGTCGTACTTTAAACAGTGATGAATATCAGCAGTTAACGCGCTTTGAATCGCAATGTGAGAGCTTTTCTAGTTTTGACGCCGTCGTTGGTCAGGTTTCATTGTCTACTGCAGCACAGCTGTTTAGTCGGCATTGTCAGCAGCAAGTCTTTCATAGAGAAACCGTTCATCTACCGGGTGCGCCTAAACATGTTCAAGTATTAGGTGGCTTGGAAGCCAGTGGCCAGACCTTTGATCATATTTGGCTCATGGGCATGTCTGAGCGACAGTGGCCGGCAATGCCGCAAGCGCATCCATTAATTCCTCGATCATTGCAGCTCGAATATTCAATGCCTTCATCTTCTGTTGAGCGCGAATTTGAGTATGCCAAACAATTAACGACCGGTTATTTATCGAGTGCTTCCGAAGTCGTTGCGAGTTATCCCTTATCTGTTGATGATATTGCCTGTGAAATTTCGCCGCTTGTTGATGGTCTAGCAAAAGACTTAGCGGAGCATTTCAAGGTCAATTTTATACATGATACACATTCACAAAATGACCATGTCGCTTCATCAATAGGCAAAGATATCGCCGATTTAGATGGTCAGGAGAGTGTTGAAACAATAGCTGACCATTATGGCAAGCCATTAACGTCTAATGCTGGCAATGACAGCGATGATCAAGTCTTAGTAGGCGGCTCCGCAATGCTAAAAGACTACAATGTTAATCCGCTTAAAACGTATATCAAATGGCGCTTAGGTGCTAGACCTTTAGGTGAAGTCGTTTTAGGTGTATCGGCTTTAGAGCGCGGTAATGCCATACATGCTGCATTAGAAGTTATTTGGCAGTCACTCGGTGGCTCAGCTGCCTTACAAGATTGTACGCCTGAGCAAATCAGTCAGTTAGTCAGTGATTCTGCAGATACCGCATTAGATGATGTTTTTGCACGTCGTTTTGCGCCATTATCAGTACGATTACGAATGCTTGAAAAACACCGTTTACAAAATACGCTTGAGTCTTGGCTTAAACTTGAAGCCAATAGACCTGGCTTTATTATTGAATCACTAGAGCGCGCCTTAGTGTTTTCTATTGGTGGGCAAACATTGCGCTTACGTATAGATAGGATAGATCGTTTAGACGATGGACAATTCATTTTAATTGATTATAAAAGTGGCGCTACTCAACCCTCGGGTTGGTTAGATGAAGCAGTGACCGAGCCGCAATTGCCGCTTTATGTGTGCGCTATGGAAAATGTGAATCAAAATAATGATTCGACCGATAAGCCACCAATGGCGATAGCTTTTGCTCGTTTGAAAGCGGGTGATTTAGCCTATGAAGGCATTGGTCCGGAAGAGGGTGCGGCGTTAGATATTCAGGGTGTCAAAAATTTAGCCGCTAAACGTAATCATGATATTGATGATTGGGCCTCATTAGCTGAGCATTGGCAGCAGCGTTTAACGCTAGCGATCAACGAAATTGCAGCCGGTAATGCGGCTGTAGATATTACACGCCGCCGCGTCGATGACCCTATTTACGAGCCGGTTATGCGATTGCGTTGTTCTGAAACTT
The DNA here is from genome assembly GCA_018668095.1 of Cellvibrionales bacterium. GTDB lineage: Bacteria > Pseudomonadota > Gammaproteobacteria > Pseudomonadales > UBA7434 > UBA7434. Next base: position 1,070 of record JABIQF010000020.1, on the reverse strand, counting down.
GTTCGTCTGAGGGGGAGTTATCTTGAGTAAGCAAGCCCCCATTATTGTTGACGCTGCAGCAAGAGCTGAAGCCTTAGATATTACGCGCTCTATTTGTGTCACCGCACCTGCAGGCTCGGGTAAAACAGAATTACTGACGCAGCGTATTTTAAAATTACTCGCCGTTGTTGATCAACCTGAGCAGATATTGGCGATTACGTTTACGCGAAAAGCGGCTGCTGAAATGCGTGAGCGTTTATTGGGTGCTTTAAAGTTAGGCTTGCAAACAGAAGAGCCGTCTGTGCCTCACAAGCGTTTAACATGGCAATTAGCACGTGCAGTATTAAATAAAAATGACAGTGAACAATGGAATCTGTTAGATAATACAGGACGTTTACGATTACAAACCATTGATAGTCTTTGTCAAAGTATTGCCTCCGATTTACCCGTAATGAGTCAGTTAGGTGCTAAATTAAAACCGGTAGATGATCCGAGTGTGCTATATCAACAAGCGGTAGATGGTTTTTTTGCAAGGCTTGATAGTGATCCTCAGATCAGCGAAGTGCTGGGTCAATTATTACTGCATGTCGATAATAATGTAGACAGGCTCTATACCTTATTTATTAATATGCTGCCGTTGCGTGACCAATGGTTAAAACATGCGGTAGGTTTTGATAATCAAGAAGCTACGCGCTCAGTCTTAGAGCAAACATTAACGCGCTGGATAGAACAAGAGCTAGCCTCAGCTTCTTCATTATTACTTTCGCTGTCACTCGAAAGTGACCTATGCGCTTGTGCCGATTTCGCTGGTAGTCAATTACAGTCTATGCCCGCCGAAAATGCCGGCTCAGCTATCGGTAGTCTTGCGGGCTTAAAGGCTTTGCCAGCGCCGAGTGTAGCGCAGCATGGGCAATGGTCGGCTATTGTCGAGCTGCTTTGCACTAAGGAAGGAAAGCCGCGTAAGCGCGTTGACAAGCGGCAAGGGCTTCCTGCTAAGACAGCAGCAAAAGATAAAGAGCAGGAAGCTGTTTTTGAGCAGCGAAAAGAAGTGATGCAAAGTTTGCTCGCTGAAATACAAACGCAGCCTGAAT
>JABIQF010000021.1 GCA_018668095.1 Cellvibrionales bacterium | reverse complement strand
GAGGATTTGAACCTCTGAATGACGGGATCAAAACCCGCTGCCTTACCGCTTGGCTATACCCCTGCAATGTAACTTACTTTCTAACACAGTATCATGATGAAATGTGTTATTTGAAATGGTACGGGGTGAGAGACTTGAACTCTCACATCTTGCGATACTGGAACCTAAATCCAGCGCGTCTACCAATTCCGCCAACCCCGCATTATTTCTATCACTAAGAGTTAATGGTGGCTACACCGGGATTTGAACCTGGGACCCCATCATTATGAGTGATGTGCTCTAACCAGCTGAGCTACCTTGCCATTTCTATCAATACCTAAACAACGCTACTGCTATGTCGAGGGAGGCGCATTCTCCCGATTGACCGCTTTTTTGTCAAGCCCAGTAGGCCTTTCTGGGCATTTTATTGAAACTTGCCTTAAACGTTAAACCTAAAGTGAACAACGTCGCCGTCTAAAACTGTATATTCTTTGCCTTCTAAGCGCCATTTACCCGCATCTTTAGCACCTTGCTCACCTTTACAGGCTACATAATCATCATAGCCAATTACTTCGGCACGAATAAAGCCTTTTTCAAAGTCTGTGTGGATCTTACCGGCCGCTTGAGGCGCTTTTGACGCAATCGGAATAGTCCATGCGCGTACTTCTTTAACGCCCGCTGTGAAGTAGGTATGTAGCCCTAACAGATCGTATCCAGCGCGAATAACGCGATCTAAGCCTGCTTCTTCCATACCAAGCTCTTCTAGAAATTCCGCACGCTCGTCATCTTCAAGTTCGGCAATTTCAGCTTCAAGCTTGTTGCAAATAGAAACAACTACCGCAGATTCACTTGCCGCAATTTCACGAACTTTATCGAGGTAGGGGTTATTCTCAAAGCCGTCTTCATCAACATTGGCAATGTACATGGTCGGTTTAAGCGTAAGAAGGCTTAAAGGCTTAAGTAACGCTAGCTCATCTTCGGTTAACTCAAATGATCTTAACGGTAAGGCTTGATCAAGATGCGGATGAATTTTTTCGATTAATGCCTGCATAACAATCGCATCACCATCTCGGCCTTTAGCGGCTTTGGTGTAACGATGTAACGCTTTTTCTATGCTGTCTAAATCAGCTAATGCTAACTCAGTATTTATTACTTCAATATCTGCAGCAGGGTCAATAGTGCCTTCAACGTGAATCACGTTTTCATCATCAAAGCAGCGAACCACATGCGCAATGGCATCGGTTTCGCGGATATTGCCTAAAAATTGGTTGCCTAGACCTTCGCCTTTTGATGCGCCGGCAACTAGGCCTGCAATATCAACAAACTCCATAGTGGTGGCAATCACTTTTTCAGGATTAACGAGCTCGGCAAGTTTATCCATACGAGGATCGGGGACAGGCACAATGCCAGTGTTAGGCTCAATGGTGCAAAACGGAAAGTTTTCTGCATCAATGCCCGCTTTAGTTAGGGAGTTAAAGAGTGTCGATTTACCGACGTTAGGTAGGCCGACTATGCCGCAGTTAAATCCCATATGTTGTAACTCGCTAAAATTGTGTTGTTAACCCTTTGGGCTGTTATGTCTAAGAGACTGCTGCGTTTATTTAACAGTGAGGTCTAATAGGCTGTTATGTTTGGTCTGCGGCATTAAAGCTGTGCATTTGGTTCATGACTTTTTGCCAGTCACCTTTAACAATGGCTTCCATATTTGAGGCCGCTTCTCTAACGCTATCTTCTATCCACTGATGTTCGGTGGCAGGTGCTTTTTTTAATACAAAATTACTGACTTGTTTGGCATTGCCTGGGTGGCCAATACCAATACGCAAGCGACCAAATTGTTTTTGATTACCTAGACTACTAATAATGTCGCGCAAGCCATTATGTCCACCATGACCGCCACCCACTTTTAATCTTACCGTGCCGGGGGCAATATCAAGTTCGTCATGCGCTACTAATATGGCTTCGGGTTCAATTTTATAAAAATTCGCTAATGAGGCAACCGATAAACCACTGCGATTCATAAAGGTATTTGGCAGAAGTAGCCGACACATTTGGCTGCCAATTAAAATTTGACCGGTGTGACCATGAAACTTAGTTTCTTCGGTGAGTGTGGCGCCAGCAGAAAATCGACGCAGCACTTCGTCTACTAGCCAAAAGCCAGCGTTGTGACGTGTCTGGGAGTATTCGTTACCTGGATTGCCGAGCCCAACAATTAAGCGTACTGGCGTAATATCATTCATGCGATGCACTCAAACCAAATTGGCTCTGCGTCGGGTTGAATTAGTAGAATAAAAACATGGTGCTTAGGTGGTGCTTAAACGGTACTAAAAAGAAATGATGAAATCATCAGCATAGTGGCTGATGATTTCATCTGACAGAGTCTAGTCTTTCGATTCTGCGCTATCACCTTCAGCTTCAGGTGCAGCTTCGCTTTCTTCTTCATCAGAGCCGCCTTTAGCAATGGCAATGTTAGCAATCGCTAAATCATGTTCTTCGCCATGACTTAATGCAACGCTTTCAACGCCTTCAGGAAGTTTGATATCTGATAAATGTACTACTTGACCAACTTCAACTTCGGCCATGTCGACTTCGATATACTCAGGTAATAGACCTGGTAAGCAGCGAATTTCGATTTCGTTAGCTTGGTGAGACACACGTCCGCCTTGCATTTTAACGCCAGTGCTGCTTTCTTCGTTAATGAAGTGAAGCGGTACTTGGACGACAATGGCTTGGTTCTTATCTACGCGCAAAAAGTCAGCGTGCATGATGATGTCTTTAGCTGGATGACGTTGCAAATCTTTTAATAAAACGTCTTGTGCTTCGCCATCAATTTTTAAAGTAACGATGTGCGAGAAGAACGCTTCATTTTGCAATTGATGCCAAAAGGGATTGTGTTCTAAAGAAATGCTAACAGGATCAGCAGTGCCACCATAAACAACGGCTGGAACTTTATTTTCAAGACGACGTAGGCGGCGGCTCGAACCTTTCCCTGCGTCATTTCGACTTTGTGCTTCTAATACAAATGCTTCAGACATAATAATTACCTCAGTCTGTTATCAACGAGTTCCTGCGACCGGATAGTTCGTTGGGTTTTTAAATGTCAGAGACATAATATAAAAAATGTTCTGACGGTTATAATTAGTTCGAGATTGAGTAGGCCGAAAACGGACTATCTAAACATCGCACTAATAGATTCTTCATTGCTCACACGTCTAATAGATTCAGCAAGCATGCTGGCCATTGATAATTGACGAATGCGTCCGCTAGCGATAGCCGCTTCTGACAATGGAACAGTATCGGTTACCACTAACTCATCTAGGTTCGATTCAGTAATGCGATCAATTGCTGGACCCGATAAAACAGGGTGTGTGCAATAGGCGATAACTTTTTCAGCGCCGTGGTCTTTTAATGCCGATGCCGCTGTGCAAAGTGTGCCGGCTGTATCGACGATATCATCAACCAGTAAACAGGTTTTACCCGATACATCACCGATAATATTCATAACTTCAGCAACGTTCGCTTGTGGGCGACGTTTATCGATAATGGCTAGTTCGGTGTCTAACTGTTTTGCTATAGCGCGCGCTCTTACTACACCACCAACATCCGGTGATACAACCATTAGGTCTGGGTAGCGCTGCTTTTCAATGTCTTTAAGTAGGATAGGTGAGCCATAAACGTTATCTACTGGGCAATCGAAAAAGCCCTGAATTTGTTCTGCATGTAAGTCGACAGTTAATACGCGGTCAACACCTACACGAACCATCATGTCGGCAACCACTTTTGCAGTAATTGGAACACGTGCTGAGCGAACGCGACGATCTTGTCGTGCGTAGCCAAAGTAGGGGACAACGGCGGTAATACGAACGGCCGATGCACGTCTAACGGCGTCAACCAATACCAACAGTTCCATTAAATTGTCATTTGTAGGTGCGCAGGTAGATTGAACAATAAAGACGTCCTTACCGCGTACGTTCTCTAGAATTTCGACGTTGATTTCGCCATCGCTAAATTTCTTAACGTCAGCATTGCCTAGTTTTAAGCTCAGCTCAGCAGCCACTTTCGCGGCTAATTCTGGATTGGCATTACCACTAAATAACATCAGGTTTTTAGACACTGGAGATCCCCGGGAATGATTAAATAAGAAATGCGCTATTGGGCTGGTTTTATTCGTGTATGTTCTTACTAAATAAGTGAGATTTAAATTCCACTTATTTTTTCAATATGGCTGGGGCGGAAGGATTCGAACCTTCGAATGCGGAGATCAAAACCCCGTGCCTTGCCGCTTGGCGACGCCCCAATAAACTTTTATCTTAACTCTTTAACAGTTTACGGTCTTTCTGTGATCATTTCTAACGCTTGGTGCGCTGTCGATCGATCCGTACCCTGTGCTATAAATCCTGTGTAACTGGCTGGCATGGCTGCTAATACAGCTTCTGCTTCAGCTAATGACGCGAAACGGGCAAAAATACAGGCGCCTGTGCCGGTCAATCTTGCTGTACCCAATCCGTTTAGCCAATCTAGTGCTTCACTTATCTCTGGATACTCTCTGCGAACAATATCTTCACAATCATTGCGTAATGCTTCGGCAAGATCAGGTGTTTGCAGGTGCTTAAAAACGGCGGCTATTCTGATGGTTACAGTGTCGCGTGTCAATTGCGAGTGCGAGAAAATTTCAGCTGTTGGGACACTTACGGGTGGTTTTATGACAGTAAACCAGTACTTTGGTAAAACTAACGGTTGTAGCCGCTCTCCAATACCTTCACCGAAGCTATTTTGGCCATAAATGAAAACGGGGACATCGGCACCTAAACTAAGCCCAATTTCGGCTAATTGATCATGCGATAAGCCCATATTCCATAAATAGTTAAGGCCCAATAAGGTGCTGGCAGCATTTGAACTGCCGCCACCAAGACCACCACCCATTGGAATTTGCTTATTAATTTTAATATTTGCGCCTAATGCTGTATTTTTGCCAGTTTGTCGCTTTTGTAGCAATTTGGCCGCGCGAACAACAATATTATCTTCGTCAGGAACACCTTCAAGTGATTCAACTAAGATAATGTGATTATCGCTACGCGTATGAATTTCGACTGTATCTCCGAAATCCAACAGTTGAAAGGCTGTTTGTAGCTCATGGTAGCCATCGTTTCGACGGCCAGTAATATGCAAAAACAAGTTGAGCTTTGCTGGTGATGGAAGCGTTAGGCGCTTAGGCGTCATTACTACAGAGTCTTTCACTGTGCATCTTCCTTGCTTGAAATTGGCTGTATAAGTGGAAACTGCCAATGTTTAAACGCAATAACCAATTTAAAGTGTTTATTAGTAGCAATCAGCTTACTGGGCAGTGGATAGGGTGCAGCAAGCGTAATAGAGGGGTAATGGATTTTCCAGCCATCTTGTTGAAAGCCAACGAGTTCAGCTTGGCTGTTTTTATTAGGCGTAAATGCTTGATCTGGCGCTGGTAGCCCTAGCGCCCAATAGCGTAAATAGGAAATAGGCAATGTCCAGCCGGTTTGCTGGGCGAATAACTCGTTAATATCACTGGCTTCTATCGCGTTTTTGTCTTGCGCTAATTTACCATGAGATAAATAAATACGTTGATTCTGCTGCGTTACTGTTACGCGCCCAAGCCCCAGTGGGCCAGAAAGCGTGACGTTGTAGTCTTGTGCTTGTTGTTGCCATTCAAATCGTAAGGCTTGCGCTGACGGGCTTTCTGAGCTGGGCAATACGCTGCGAATCGCTAGCTTACCGCTAACTCGCCAATGCCTATTTAATAATTCCGCTGCATCATTTGCTGCACTATTGTCTAGGCTGCTATCTAAACGATTATTGGTATGCGCATCTTTATTAAGATTTGCGCAGCCAGATATTAGGCTGCATAAAAATAAAATAACCATAAGGCTATTTTTTTTAGTAGTCATGCTATTAGTTGTTATGCTGTTAATAGTCATGTCGCGCAGCCTTACCATGGAATGCTGAGCCTGTTAATGGTTTCATCAACTTGCGGCGTGTCGTCTAACTGCTTTTTAAATTGTTTAATTAAATTACGAGCTTTACTTTTTTCGCCACTCACCCAGTAAGCTTCAATTAAATGTGCCGCCACTTCATCATCGGGAAATTGTTCAAAGGCTATTTCTAAATAATTGATTGCTGTTTCGAATTGACCTAAGCGATATTGTGCCCAACCAAGGCTATCGATAATGGCAGGGTCATTTGGTCTTAAAGCAAAGGCTTTTTCAACGAAAACTAACGCTTCTTCATAGCGGCCAGTCTGATTACTTAGTGAATAACCCAGTGCATTTAAAGCCGTTACGTTATCGGGGTCACGCGATAAGATAAAACGTAAGTCGCTTTCGGCGGTAGCAAAATCATTAAGCTGCTCGCTCATTAATGCACGTTCAAGGCGCAATAATAGTTGCTCGGGAAATCGCTCAATGGCTAAATCTAATATTTTTTTAGCATCTTCTGTGAGGTCATTACTTTTAAGCAGGGCTGCTTCTAAGGCCCAAAAATTAGGTGCTTGAAGTGGAATAGCAAGACGTAACGAGGCCAAATAACGTCTTGCCTCTAACAGTTGGCCTTGTCTGGCTTGTAGGTTGATCAGCCGTTGAGTTGCGGGCATAAAATATTTGCCTGCTTTTACCTGGCGATAGCGGGCAATGGCGGCATTGGCTTCACCCTGTTGTTCGGCTATTTGCCCAAGGTAATAGTGGCTTACGGTGATACGCTGGTTATGAGAAATTAACTTTTCAAAACCGCGTCTTGCAACTTCATAGTGTTTGTTCTCATTCGCAACCACGGCATGTGAAAACAATAAATTAATATCGTTGGGGGCGTCTTCAAGTAAATAAGCGAAGGCTTTTTCGGCACCTTCTAAATCAAAACGCGTAAGCAGTTTGGCACGGTAAAGTCGTAGCGATCGTTCATTGGGTTGTTTTTTTATAGCTTTACTCAGGCTTTTTGCTGCCGTTTTAGCGTCATACACGTTTTCTAGCAGCTGCGCTCTTAATAGTGCTGCCTGTGAAGGATTTGCTTGAATATCTTTGACGGTATCTAAGGTGGCGAGTGCTTCACTGTGTTGTTCATTTTGCTGGAGTAATAAAGCATAGGTAAAAATAAGTTCGGTATGATCCGGGTGTTGCTCAACTAAGGGTGCGAGTCTCGTGAGTAGCTCAGTGAGCTGGCGATCACCGGCTGCCAATGTGGTTTGGCTAAGCACGCCATAGTTGGGTGTGCGGTTAAAGCTATATTGCGCCTCTAATACGTCGAGTGCATGCAGTGCCTCGCCTGATTGAGTCAGTAAATCGGCGTAAATAGCTGCTGCTTTTTCACTGTCGGGTTCAATTTGTAGCCAAAGTTGTGCAGAAGATAAAGCCGCCTGAATATCTCGACCATAAAGTGATAAGCGCGTTGCATGCGAAGCTAAGCCGCTATCGAGGGTGTTTTGCGCTTCAAGCAGGTATTTTTCAATAGCCAGTGGAAAATTTTGCTCGTGGGTGGCGAGCTCAGCAATAAGTAAGTTGTACAGTGTTTGTTCTGAAAAAGGCCGTGTGGGCGGTGCTTCTTGGCTGTCGATAAGCGCTGCTATTACATCGGCTTCGGCTTCTTTATTGGGTGCTGTTGCTTGATGGTCAGTGCCAGTGTTGTTACCAATACTATTAATAGATGCGTTGTCTGTAGTTGCTGGTGCGGCGTTGGATCTATCAAATTGAGACATGACTGAGCAACCACTCAGCAATAAAGCGATAAGTAGTGGGCTAATTAAACGATGTGAGGCT
>JABIQF010000225.1 GCA_018668095.1 Cellvibrionales bacterium | reverse complement strand
TACTGCCCATACTCGCACTAGATGACTCCCGCTATCGACTTATAACTTTTCTTGATGGTTTAAAATCCGCTTATTGAATCTATTATTCGATTCAAGCTTGCTGGATTCACAATCAACTTATGCGGCGCCTTACATAAAACGACGGCTTGCTTGTCAAATAACTGACAAACAAACACAAGAAAAGGATGCACATTAAGATGGTAACCGTGATGGTGTGACAGTGTCTTACAGTCGGCAGTGAAGTTCAAGAAAAATAGCTAACAATGATGATAAAAATTGAGTCTCAAAGCGCATTGTAAAAAGAGTAACAAAAAAGGCTAGAAAACAATCAGACAGCTTACTAAACTAGAATTGAATAATGAATTTTAGGTATAAGAGCAGCTTATAAAAAGGAAAAGATAAAAAGCAAGCGTAGGAAAGAATTAGGAAGGAAAATCGAGAAGGGAAACAGAAAAATTAAATACAGCCTGATACCATATTAATCGACATCACTAGCAACCTAATCATTATCGCTGGTAAACAAAATAGTACCGTTCTCAAGCTCAACCTGCTTTACGCCCTCCACTGTATTGCTCGATCGAACTTCAACATCCGACGCTTCTGCATTATCTAAATAGTCAGTAGCTTGATTTGAACGTTCACCGGCCGGCTTACGCAATCGCTGCAACCAAGCTTCTGCTTGCGCTCTAGCACTCTGATTAAGCCCTTTTGCTGAAGCGCCACTCTCTTCGCTAACACCTGTAGAAGCGCCCGCCGAAACACTATCAATTTGCGAAGCATTAGGTCTTAATTCCTCACGCGTAGAAACCATTAACACAATACGTCGATTACGCGCTCGCCCAGCTTCGCTTAAATTACTCGCCACCGGCTGATGTTCACCATATCCTACCGCCGCTAAGCGCTGAGGCTTAATACCTTGTGACTCCATCAACCTCACAACCGCTGTTGCTCGTGCCGTTGAGAGCTCCCAGTTAGAACTAAACAAACGGTTTTTTATAGGCACGTTGTCGGTAAAACCTTCAACCCGAATAACATTGTTATAAGCTGACATCGCCGATGATAACTCACCAATAATCGCTTCTGCAGGACGGCTTAATACCGCCCCGCCACTGCCAAATAAAATGGCTGACTGCAACTCAATCTGCAACCATCGCTCATCACCTTTTACGGTAATAAATTCATCTTCAATTAATGATTCAAAACTTTTATCTAATTGATCAGAAATTCGGGTAAAAAATTCAGGCACATCATTGGCATTGTTACCCGATGAACTATCACGAATAGGCTGCGCGTCGGAATAACCAGAAAGGTTAAAGGCTTCATTAAAGGTTTCAGTGAGAATACGATACTTTTCTTCAGAGACTTGAGAAATAGAATACATGACAACAAAAAAAGCCATCAATAGGGTCATAAAATCGGCATAAGATACCAACCAGCGATCATGATTAACATCATCATCGGCATCAATAGCATCTGCTCTAGACAAAGAACGGTAGCCACCTTGATAGCTTGACCTACGCAATTGAATATCGCTTCGCTTGTTTGTTTATAATGAAGTTGTGCATGACCTGCTCCTAATAACCCTTTTGGACGACTTTTGTTTTTATACTATTAGGCGTCTTCGTAGAACCCTTTAAGCTTTTCACCTATCGAGCGTGGGTTTTCACCTTCAGCAATCGATAATAAACCTTCAATTAACATTTCTCTAACATGCGATTCGTGGCGAGCATAGGCACGCAATTTATTGGCAATAGGAATAAAAAATAAATTAGCGATACCCACACCATAAATGGTCGATACAAAAGCAACCGCAATACCGCTGCCTAACATGCTCGGATCAGCGAGATTACCCATTACGTGTATCAGCCCCATAACCGCACCGATAATACCAATAGTCGGTGCATAACCGCCCATGGCGTCATAGACTTTTGCCGCTTCAAGATTACGCCGCTCACGACTGGTTAACTCTAACTCCATATACAAGCGAATTTGCTCTGGCTCTTTACCATCAACCAACAGTTGTAGGCCTTTTCGGGCATATTGGTTTGGCTCATTAGCCGCAATTTTTTCAAGCCCCAACAAGCCATTACGTCTTGCTGTACTTGCCCAATCTAAAATCTTTTTTAGCGACACTTCAAAGTCATCTTGCGGCGGCTTAACCACCCAAATGAACATTCTCATAGCACGCAAAAAAACAGACTTAGGCGTCTGCAATGCAGCAGCACCTAAAGTGCCACCCATAACAATAAGTGCAGCAGGACCATTAACTAAAGCGTTAACATGACCGCCCTCAAGAAAGTTGCCGCCAATAATGGCAGCAAAACCAAGAACAACACCAATAAGGCTTAGGATATCCACGTATTATTTTATCCGCGTTTTTTATTGATCACCGGGATTAACCGGCAAGATAGAATCGCTATTATCAACTACTAACTTGAGATGAGTTGCTAGGCGTTTGTTTTTTGTTTTTGCTCGTTTGAGTGATGATTCCGAAGCGTCATTACAATCTGTATTTTGATCACAATCGGCGGCTGAACTGATATAAAAATTATCATTGAGCGATGAAGAATATAAGCAAGGCACATCACTTGCGGCCAACATGCGCTCAAAAGCAGCATCGGCAAGGTCAGCTTGATTCTGACGCATTTCAACAACGTTTAAATCATTAAAACGAAGTCCTGAATGCTTATTGATTAATAAGCGAGCTTGAGTCAATAACGTATGCGCCTCAATAATCATGCGCTGGCACTCAGACTGAATCGAAGTTTCTAACTGTTGAAGGTAATCGTTTACTGTTGATGGACTCGCACTTAAAGCAATAAGTGTCTGATCAACTTCAGTAATCGATTCAGCAACCGCATCTATAGCGTTGTCACGACCACAATAGCTTAATACAGCAATTGCACGTACCAGCCTTTTAAGCTGACGTGAAAGTTGACTGCGGTGCCAATGATCGGCTTGTGTGACTAACTCATCCATATTGAAGCTGTACCTTTAAATCGAGACCTGTATCTTAAACTGCAGATATCCCTATCAAAATTATTGATCAAAAAACGTTCGGATAAGCAGCAAAAAGGGCTTATCCATCAGATTTGTGATCGTTATAAGGTTTAGTCTAGAAGAAGCTAAGCATCTAGCCAGTCGAGAAAGGCATTAAATTGTCGGTAAAGGGGTATTTATTAGAGGTTAATCAAGTAGTTTGGCACGTAACTTAAGGGCAGCCTGACTGTGCAGCTGACTAACTCGCGATTCGCTCACGCCCAGCACAAGGCCAATTTCTTTAAGATTGAGCTCTTCTTTGTAGTATAAACTCAACAGGAGTTGATCCCGCTCAGGAAGCGCACTTATAGCCTCTGCCACCTGTGTGCGCTGCTCATCACTTTCTATCAATTTATCGGGTCCATCGGCAGTATCAGCGTATAAGGCAGAACGCGTTAGGCCTTCGCCAGCCCCGCCGTCGCCATTGGCAACACCAACAACCTCATCAAAGCTGCATAACCTAGCACTCATGGTGTTACGTGCCATATCACGATATTCTTCAAGCGAAATATCCAGCGATAATGCCAGCTCACTATCTGTGGGGGCCCGCCCTAATTCACGCTCAAGCTTTAAGCTTTCCTCAGCCAATCGACGCGCATTGCGATGCAGGGAGCGCGGCGACCAATCACCACGACGCATTTCATCGAGCATAGCGCCACGAATCCGAATACCGGCAAAGGTTTCAAAGCTAGCGCCTTTAGTAACATCGTAATTTCCCGCTGCCTCGAGCAGGCCTTCTAATCCCGATTGAATTAAGTCGTCGACTTCAACGCTATCGGGCAAGCGCGCCAATAGATGATAGGCAATACGTTTTACTAATGAGGCATGACGCTCAACCAATAGCATGCTTTCAGCCTGACGGCTGTTTTCACTATGACTATAGGGTTGAGAGGACTTTGGCATGGACAATATAACGTGTCAATTAAAGGATAAAAATTGAGAAAAGAGAGGATATAAAAATCATCATGTTTTTATTTTTCATTAATTTGTTTTTCATTAATTCAAGCTCATTAAGTTTTACAAAAGGCTTATCGACCATTAGATCCTTCGACTAACTGCTCAACAAAAAACTCTAAATGCCCGCTAGGTGCCGATGTTACTGGCCACTTTAATAATTGGTCGGCTAAGCGATTAAAGGCTTTTGACGATACTGCTTGAGGAAAAACATCCATTACCGCTTTTTGCTTTTGCACCGCTTTACGAAGAGAGTCATCGTAAGGAACTTCACCCTCATAACGCAGCATTAAATCTAAGAAGCGATCTGTCGTAGCCAGTAGACGTTCATAAAGCGCTCGCCCTTCTTTTTCTGATCGCGTTTGGTTGGCAATAATACGAAAAGAATTAACCCCGTAATCACGATTTAATAATTTCATTAATGCATAGGCATCTGTAATTGAAGAAGGTTCATCACAAACAACCACTAACACTTCTTGTGCTGCACGAATAAAATTGACAACTGAATCAGAAATTCCCGCCGCTGTATCAACCACTAGCACATCAATATCATTCGCCATTTCGCTAAAAGCATTAATCAATCCCGCATGCTGTTGATGCCCTAGCTGCGCCATAGACTGGGTGCCTGAACTCGCAGGAATAATGCGAATGCCATGTGGCCCCTCAACAATGACGTCAGCAAGATCACATTCGCCTGAATAAACATCTTCAAGGTTTCGCTCTGGCTTTAATCCCAGCAAGATATCAATATTGGCCAAGCCTAAATCGGCATCAAGCAAAAGAACACGCTGCTCTCGCTGTGACAAAGCAATACTTAAGTTGATGGATACATTGGTTTTACCAACGCCACCCTTGCCACCAGTAACAGCAACAACGCGAACAAAATGCGAGTCGGTAGACAAGCCTGAAGATTTTTTTTGATTAAGCAACGTTTATCCCAATATTCAAAATGAAAAGCAAAGCCTTAATAGATATTGTAATTCTATCCAGTTGCTAGCGCAGATGCATCCTCGGCGTGCAAATTGATGGTCGGCACAGTAACAGAAGCGGCATAAGTCTCTACTTCATCGGCTTTGAATAGCTTCTCCATCAATCTGTCCCGCTGCGGCGTTTGAATATATTTAGGTAACAAACCCCCATCACTCAGATAATGAATAGGCGACTGCTCAGTCAATAACACCGATACCAACTCACCTATCGATTCAACCTGATCCATATGCGTCAATAAACAGCCCACACTGTTGAGCTGTTGGTATTGATGAATAGCGCGCGTAATCCATCGGCTATCACCAGTGGCGGGCAGAACCGTTAATGTCTTTATCTGACTCAATGCTGCAAGCGATGCCAATTGCTGTTGCGCAGCAGGATTCTCTGGCGACAAACTAAGCGTATCAATAAGCACTAAACGTCGCTTAGCACATTGGGCAATTCGCTTAACGAGAGAATGATCTTTATCAACATAAAAAATCGGAATGCCTGTCATCGAAGAAAAACGGCTCATTCGCCCTGCGCCAGACTCACTGCTGGCATCATGAGAAATAATAGCGATATCTTTAGCTGAATGCTCAAGCAGCCAACGAGTGGCTAACTTAGAAATTGCTGAAGATTTACCCGCACCGCTTGGCCCCACAAACGCAACCACACCTCCGGCAGCAACAATATCTTCTTTTGCTAATGGAAGAACCGTCTCAACACGCGTTAAACAAAGCTGCCATGCGCGATCTATCGCGGCTTGATCATTTTCCTGACCGTGCACATCGTGATGAATATCAAGATCATCAGTCAATGCTCGGGCAAACTCCAACGGCAAGCCCATTTTCAATATACGATTCATTAAAATATATTGGACAGGATTCGGCATTATCGTTGGCGCAACTTTAGGCGCTGATATTTTTTCTTCAAGCATTTTTTTAACTTGCTGTAATTCTTGCTGCAAGGTCTCAAATGCTAAAGCATCGCTAAACGGTGTTTTTAGCTCGCCAATACTTTGCGCCAAACGTGAAGCCGCAGAGTGAACCGAAGCCTTACTCTCTATCGGCAAAGACTTATCGTTAGATTTTACTGTCGTTTCATCCGTATCTGAGCGCCGCTCTTTAGCGCGACGATCACCCGTACGACGATCACTGTGCATCGCAGAAAAATTTTCCGAAGACGGCTTAGCGCCGGCAGGCAAAGCAATAATCTCAACACCGTTAGCAAGCTTTCTTGAGGATAACAAAACAGCATCGGGCCCCAATTGTTCGCTGAGCTTACGCAGTGCGCGACTCATATCAGCGGCGACAATACGTTGCTCATTTGTGTTATGTGTTTGCATTCAATAACCCTCTTAATGGCCTTAGCCATTCAATTTTTATGCGTTAAAAGCTAGCGATAAACGCCAACCGCTTTACCCGACAGTGGCCTCAATGGTGACTTGCTTATCGTCGGGTATTTCGTTGTATGACAGCACATGCAATGCATGACTACTAAAGCGAACAAATTTAGCTAATATAGGTCGTAACGGTCCCGGCACTAACAACACGGCTGGGCTTCCTTTTAATTCTTGCGCTTGAGCGGTTTCACTAATTGAACGTTGTAGCTGTTCAGCAAGACCAGGCTCTAATGTCACATCTAAACCACCACCTGTCGATGGCTTCATGAGCATTTGCTCCATAGCAGGCGCCAAAGTGAATACCGATAAATTATTACTGCTGCCATAAATTTCTTGGACAATAGATCTCGATAATGCGGTTCTAACCGATTCTATAAGCTGCATGGGCTCTGAATTAACCGCAGCATTAGCAACAATCGCCTCTGCGATGGTTCTAAAGTCACGAACCGGCAGTTGCTCGGCCAACAAACCTTTAAGCACTTTTAAAAGCACACTCATGGTGACCGTTTCAGGCACTAAAGTATCGACCAACTTAGGCGAGTAACGCGCTAAACGATCTATCATTTGCTGCACTTCTTCATGGCCTAATAATTCATGAACATGTTTTTGTAATAAGGAATTCATATGCGTAGCAACAACCGTACTAGCATCAACTACGGTATAACCTAAGGTTTGCGCATGATCTTTAATGGCATTATCAATCCAGACAGCGTCTAAACCAAAAGCAGGATCTTTAACCGGCAAGCCTTCAATATTGCCGAACACTTGGCCGGGATTAATCGCCATATGTCGATCGGGATGAACTTCGGACTCACCTAAGGTGACACCCAT
Organism: Cellvibrionales bacterium; assembly: GCA_018668095.1. Taxonomy (GTDB): domain Bacteria; phylum Pseudomonadota; class Gammaproteobacteria; order Pseudomonadales; family UBA7434; genus UBA7434. The sequence goes on along the minus strand of JABIQF010000225.1, from coordinate 6,246 downwards.
TAATGAAATACGATAGCCGTTAGGCGGTAATTCTAAATTGTCACGTATATGTACCGCAGGCACTAAGAAGCCAATTTCTTGCGAGAGTTTTTTACGAATACCTTTGATACGCCCTAACAACTCTCCGCTTTGGTTTTTATCGACCATGGGAATTAAGCGATAACCCACTTCAAGACCAATAATATCTACCGGTGACACATCATCCCAACCTAACTCACCACTCGGTGATTGCGATTGCTGAGCGTCGACTAAAGCCTGAGCGCGAGATTGATCTTCAGAGACTTGCTCGTCAAGCAGCACTCTGCGCTGAATGAAAAAAGCACCCGCGGCACAAACAATGCCTAAGGTGATAAACGAAAAGTGTGGCATACCAGGAATCAAACCCATCACCACTAGAATACCCGCAGCCACCGTGAGCGCTTTTGGCGAGGTAAACATCTGATCAACCACCTGCTCACGCACATCACTTTCACTGTTGACGCGCGTCACCATAATGGCGGCCGCTGTAGAGAGTAATAACGAAGGAATTTGGGCAACCAAGCCATCACCAATGGTGAGCAAGGTATACACTTCCATGGCACGAGAAAAATCCAAGTCGTGCTGCAACATACCTACGCCAATACCACCCAGAATATTAATCATTAAGATTAAAATACCGGCAATCGCATCACCACGTACAAATTTACTGGCACCGTCCATTGCGCCATAAAAATCAGCCTCACTGCCAACTTCCTGACGACGCAACTTAGCCTCGTCTTGAGTCAAAATTCCGGCATTCAAATCGGCATCAATGGCCATTTGCTTACCGGGCATGGCATCCAAAGTAAAACGCGCACTCACTTCAGAAATACGCCCTGCACCTTTAGTCACCACGACAAAGTTGATAATCATCAATATGAGGAATACCACTAAACCAACCGCATAGTTGCCGCCAATAACAACCTCGCCAAAAGACTGAATCACTTTACCCGCTGCATCACCACCCGAATGGCCATCCAATAAGACGACACGCGTTGAGGCAACGTTGAGAGCTAAGCGCAGCAAGGTAGCAACCAAAAGAATGGTTGGGAAAACAGCAAAATCTAATGGCCGCAGTGCATAAACAGACACCAGCAGCACAACTATTGAGAGGGCAATATTAAAAGAAAATAAGGTATCGAGCAGAAACGGCGGGACCGGCAAGGTCATCATGCCGAGCAAGGTCAATAACAAGAGTGGCACGCCAATATTGCCGCGTGCGGAGGTGCTGAATCTTAAAAATGCTTGTTCTACTGCCACCGGCTAATTACTCAAGTTAGTCAGACTCACCCGCATCAATCATTCAGACGTTATTCGACACTATTTCATCGAGGCAACTTCGACACTATTTTGACGCTGCGGGCGCTTTAGAGTAATAAATAGCAAGAACCAAACCACATTTAAGATTCGTACGAATAAAGATAAACTTTCGCTATTATCATCATAATAATGAGAGCAAACGCACCCTATTCCTCCAAATTACCCTCAGCATCAAACTGTAGATCACTCGGGATATCCAACTGACTATCGAGTGAACTAGCCCGTATAGGACCCGCGGGTTTAGGACCCGCGCGCGATGCAGAAGGCCGCGCACGGAGCTGGTAGATATAAGCCAATACCTGAGCTACCGCCAAGTACAACTTAGCGGGTATTTGATGATCAATCTCAGTCGTAAAGTAAATAGCTCGTGTCAGAGGTGGCGAACGTAAAATAGGAATCTCATGAGCATTCGCAATCTCACGAATTTTAATCGCTATTTCATCCGCGCCTTTAGCAACCACAATAGGCGCGCCCGTCCCTTCACTGTCGTACTTTAAGGCAACCGAAAAATGCTCTGGGTTAGTAATAACGACATCCGCATCGGGAATAGCCGACATCATCCGCGATTGCGCTAACTCACGCTGAATCTGACGGATGCGACTCTTCACTTCAGGCTTGCCTTCAGAGTCTTTATTCTCATCCTTAACCTGCTGCTTAGTCATTTTCAGCTTTTGAGCATTATCATAAATCTGAAACGGTACATCGATCGCCGCTATAATGATGGTCGCGGCACTCATGCCCAGTGCAGACCAAATAACAATCCAAGTGGAGTGACTAACGGCTGGAATTAATGGCTGCTGACTAATCGATAATAAGTCAGTTTCCATCTGAAATAGAATCAACACAGCCACACCGGCAACCAACAAAAACTTAGCCACCGCTTTAAACAGCTCAACCAATGACTTCATAGAAAACATGCGCTTTAAGCCTTCAAGAGGATTAAGACGACTGAATTTTGGCTGTATTGGCTTAGGAGAAATTAACCATCCGCCCACACCTATAGCACCCACTACACCGGCAAGCATTAACAACACCAAAATAAGACCCACAAGATCAAAAACACTACTCAAGGAATTCCCGAGCTGGGATGCCATCATATTGGGGTCCATGGCAGCATTGCGATCAAAGCCAAAGTTCGCTTTCATAATGGCTTGTAAGCGCTCGGCCAAGCTGGCACCAAATATCAGCATCGACAAAGCACCGGTCATCAACAGTAATGTTGTACCCAGCTCACGAGACCGCGCCACCTGCCCATCTTCTCTGGCTTTTTCAAGCCGTTTGAGGGAGGCGTCTTCGGTTTTTTCTTGTCCGCTCTCTTCTTCAGCCATAGCGATTAAGACCCATACTGCACTTTATTTTTTTATCGAGTGAATAAATAATGTGGCATCAAGCCATACGCAGCAATTCATTCAACAAAATAAAAACCTCTTTACTGAGCTGCTGGTACTGTGGCAAAAAGCCCGCCAGCGCCACCCATAAAATAAAAATACCAAATAACAATGTAAACGGAAAACCCAATGAAAATATATTCAACTGCGGTGCTGCACGCGTCATAACACCAAAGGCAAAGTTAACAATTAAAATAGCGGTAACCGCTGGCAATGCTAACAATAACGCTGAAGAAAACATCCAGCCACCGGCAGCAGCCAAGGTATAAATAGCCGATTGATGAACGCTTCCCCCACCTATAGGTAGCAGCGTAAATCCCTCTATCATCACTTCAAAAACCACTAAGTGACCATTAAAAGAGAGAAACAATAAGGTCACTAGTAAGACATAAAATTGACTGACCACCGCCACAGACACACCGTTAGTAGGATCTACCATAGAAGCAAAACCTAAACCCATTTGCATGGCTATCATCTGCCCAGCCAACACAAAAATATGGAAAAACAATTGCACTAAAAAACCCAGTACCGCACCAATCACTAGTTGCTCAACAATCAGAAATAACATCGCTAAAGATAAAGGGTCAATAACCGGCAGTGTGGGCAAGAGAGGAAAAATTAAAACTGCTGCCGATAAAGCCAGCAACAAACGCACTCTAACCGCAACTAATTGATTACCAAATACAGGAACGACCATTAAGAAAGCGGCAATACGGAAGAAAGGCAAAATAAACTGCACCAACCAGCTAATAAGATCAGCGGGATCAAAAATCATAATGATCGCTCATCATTCACGCTTAACGGGTAAGGTAAGAAATTGTTTCAAAAATAAAGGCCGATATATCCATTAGCTCCTGTATAACCCAAGGCCCCAAAATGATAATCGTTAATAGCGTTGCCATAAGTCTTGGCAAAAAACTTAATGTTTGCTCATTGATTTGTGTAGCCGCTTGAAAAACACTAACAATTAAACCAACGAGTAGACTCGGTAAAATAATAGCCGCAACCAATACCACCACTAAAAAGAGTGCCTGACCAAAAATCTCAATAATCGATTCAGGTGTCATCGCGGGTGTTCACTTTTTTAGTTTGATTATAAATACAGCTATAAAAATTAGAATAGAAATAGATCATCGTCACAATCCATAACTTGCTGCAAGGCTACCAATGACCATTGCCCAGCCATCAACTAATACAAAGAGCATAATTTTAAACGGCAACGAAATAATGATGGGCGACAACATCACCATACCCATGGCCATTAAGACGCTGGCTACCACTAAATCGATAATCAAAAATGGCACAAATAATAAAAAACCAATTTGAAATGCTGTTTTTAACTCACTGGTTAAAAACGCCGGTGCTAAAACAAAGAATGGAATATCACTCGCTTCAGCTACCGGTTCAGTTGCCGATATACGGACAAACATATCCACATCGGACTCACGCGTTTGCGCTCGCATAAAGGCATGAATAGGCTCAGATGCCAGCGCTACGGCTTGGCTAGAGGTGATTTCCTCTTGCATATAGGGCTGCAGCGCTTGTTCGTTAACCACTTCAAACACTGGTCGCATAATAAAAATCGTTAGGAACAAAGCCAGACCCAACATAATTTGATTAGAGGGTGTTTGCTGTAAACCTAATGCCTGCCTAAGAATGGCAAAGACAATAATAATGCGCGTGAAAGACGTCATCATTAATAAGAATGAAGGCAGTAACGTTAACGCCGTCATTAACGCTAAAATCTGTAATGTGACCGTGTAATCTTCACCGCCATCATTCCGCGGCGTCATCGTAAAGGCAGGAATACCTGGCACACCGCTCGCTTGAGACTGAAGGCTTTCTAATGTCGAAGCAATATCATTACTCGCCTTCGAAGAGCCAGCCACAGACTGAGACTCAGCTATCGATTGCGCATGAGATAAATGACCGACAGCCAGCAAAAAAGACATCAATAAAATAAATGCGCTGTGTTTAATAGAAAAAAGAGACAGAGAGAATTTCATTAGCTAGCAGTCGACTCGCCGTCATAATTCGAGGTGTTTTTTTCGACGGTAGTTGCCGAAGGAGATGATGCTGTTTTAGCCGATAACTGAGTATCATTGAGTATTTTAGCGAAGCCAGTGCGTAAACCGCTCTCTTTAGCCTCAATAGCAACGCCCTCAAACTGACGCAATACATTGACACGTCCGGGCGCCACACCCAGTAATAATTGCTCTTCACCCACCTGCACTAGCACCACTTTTTCTCGTGTGCCTACAGATAAAGCTGAGACCACACGCATAGATTGCCCTGTTCCGCTTGTAGTTAACTGAAGACGACGAACATACCAAGCGACGGCATAGATCAACACAATAACAAAGGCCAAACTGAGTATGACTTGAATAACCGATGTACCGCTAAATACTGGCGCAACACTTGGCTTAACAATAACGGCATCAGCCGCAGCAATATTCATCGCGGTTACAAGCGCCAGTAACGCTATGGCAAAGCGAGTGATCATTTAAGCTTTTTGATTCGTTCAGAAGGACTAATAACATCGGTTACGCGGATACCGAATTTTTCATTAACGACAACCACTTCACCGTGGGCGATTAAAGTGCCATTAACCAGAACATCTAAGGGCTCGCCCGCCAAACGTTCTAACTCAATAACTGAGCCTTGATTAAGCTGTAATAAATTTCGAATAGTGATTTGTGTTGAGCCAACTTCCATAGCAATCTTGACTGGAATATCCAAAACAACCGCAAGATCTGGGTTATCAGTAATATTCGCATGGCCATTGTTATCGCCATTGTTATCACCACCAAGCTCGCTTAATACTGCCGCTGCTGGATCATCCGCCATCGCAGACTCAGAGGCCGTTGATTCACTGTTTCCATTTTCATCAGTCATGATTTTCTCTCTTACCGTTTCAATTCATTATTCAGCAAACGAATAGTTCGTCTTACTGCAAGCATCCGCTTATTTAGTTAGTCAGAAGCATCCAACTAAGGTGTTAATCTGTATCATCTATGGTTGTACGCTCAACAATTTCTAAACCTAAGTTGCCTCGCGATGTACCCATACGCGTTTTATAAATAGGCACGCCGTTAGCGCGCAATGTCAGCGCCTCAGGAATATCAACAGGAATAACATCACCCTGTTTTAAATCGATAATATCGCGCAGCGACATTTGTTTTTCGACAACAGTGCATTCCAGATCAACACTGGCGCGTAAAATATCGCGACGTAATGCCTTTATCCAACGTTCATCGACCTCATGAACATCACCTGTCATGCCTGAATCAAGAATATCTTTAATGGGCTCGATCATGGAATATGGCATAGTGATATGCATATCACCACCGCCGCCATCTAGCTCAATATGAAAAGAGCTAACAATAACAGCCTCACTTGGGCTAACAATATTGGCCATCGCTGGATTCACTTCTGAACCCACGCAATCAAACTTCATTTCGAAAAGGGGTTTCCATGCCTCTTCTAAATCTTTAAACGCCTGCTCTAATAGCATCTGTAC
>JABIQF010000212.1 GCA_018668095.1 Cellvibrionales bacterium | reverse complement strand
GCGGTGACTACATCCATCCCTCGACGCTCTAGCAAACGACTCGTCACTTTACGCACCGTCACTGAATCATCGACAACCATAGCGACTAGGTGGTCTCGTGTTTTCTCTAGTGACACTACCTTGCTATGTGTCGCAATACTGTTTTCTGAGCGAATCAATGCAGCTAAATCGGCAATCATGACAACACTGCCATCGCCCAATACCGTAGCTCCGGCTATACCCTCTAAATTCGCAAACTGGGCACCAAGGCTCTTCACAACAATTTCACGACTCGCTATTAAGCGATCTACCTGTAAGGCATAGAAGTTATCTCCACTTCGCACAAGCAATACAGGTAATGCAGATACCATCTCTGGATTAGAGTGGTACGAGCTACCATTAATTAAATGACCTAAATAACTGAAATCATATTGTTGGCCCGCATAGAGAAATTCAGTCGCGTCTTCACCATAGTATTGCTCTAATTCAAACGGACTTACCCGCACAATACCTTCAATGGAATCCAAAGGCACCGCTAATTGCTCTCCACCCGCCGATACTAATAATGCTCGGTTCATGGATACGGTAAACGGTACACGGAAGGTAAATTGAGTGCCCTGATTATGTTTAGACTGAAGCTCAACACTACCGCCTAAATCAGCAATCTCACTTTGCACAACATCCATGCCGACACCTCGGCCAGATAATTGCGTTAGTGATTTTGCCGTACTGAATCCAGCTGCGAAAATAAACCGCATAACTTCTTCATCGTTTAACTCACTGTTTTTTTCAATCAAGCCTCTGGATATTGCTTTCTCTCGAATGGCAGTAACATCAAGGCCGCGACCATCATCACTTAACTCCAGAACAACATCGCCGCCCTCTCGTCGTATATTTAAACTAATAACGCCTTGTTCTGATTTGCCGAGCTTAACTCGCTCTTCACTACTCTCAATACCATGATCAATCGCATTGCGGAGAACGTGCTCTAACGGTGTCACCATGCGTTCCAACATAGAGCGATCAAGCTCGCCACCCGCATTACTCACTTTAAAGGTGATTGGCTTATCGAGCTCGCCACTCACCTGACGAACAATACGGCGTAACCGAGGTACAATATGACGGGCCAAAGGCACCGTACGCGTTTGCATTAAGCCTTCTTGTAACTGGGTATTTATTCTCGCCTGCTGCACCAACGAGGTTTCTATATCACGTGTCTTTTCAACAAGTGTACTTTTTAAATCTTTTAAATCTGATGCCGACTCTATTAAAGATTTAGATAACTGTTGAACCTGTGAATAGCGATCCATTTCTAAAGGATCAAACTCTTCATTCCCTTCGCTCTCAACCTGCTCTTTACGAAACTCTATTTGTGCTTCCATTTCTATTTCTAAACGACGTAATTGCTCTTTCAATCGTTGAATAGTCGAATCTATTTCATCGGTACTTTGAGAAAAATCATTCACTTGCTCTTCGATCAACGAGCGAGAAATACTCGTTTCACCGGCAAGATTAACCAACTTTTCTAACAATACAGATGGCACACGAATCATTTCATCACTACGTTTCTCTTCAGCTTGAACATTATCGTTGCTCGGTTGAACTTTATCATTATCAACCTTGCCCAATAGTCTGCCGCGAACAGCAGCCACTGCATTTGTCAGATCAGTAACAAAACTGCCAACCTTATTAAAAAACGCTGCATTTATCTTGTTATCACCATTACTCACTGACAGTAACAGCGTTTCAAATTCATGACTAATATCGCCTACTGCCTCAAGGCTTGCCATGCGTGCACCACCCTTAATGGTATGTAAAGGGCGCATTAACGTTTTAAGGTAAGAGGTATTACTGCGATCATTTAGCCATTTCTGAACATCAGCTTCTAGCGCTTCAATTAAGTCTTCTGACTCATCAAGGAAGATTGAAACAATTTCTTGATTGAAATCATCTTCAGACTTATCTTCATCCAACTGTGCCTCTTCATTATTATTCTTTTGAATATTTGCACATAGCATTTTTTCACTAGCCAATAATTTTTCTAGCTCACTGACCGAAGAGCCTTCAACTTGCTGACGTGCAGCGATACGATCAAGCATATCGTCTAAATCACGATGACCATTCAACAAAACACTATAAGCCTGATAATGTAATCCACCATCAGAGAAGTGTTGATACAAATCATTTAGGCTATGGCACTGCTGTTGAATAAATACTTGCTCGCCATCCATTGCCGCCTGTTCAATTTGCTCTAACACAGACAACATCGGTTCATAGGCATCTGGTCGGCTACCCGTAGCTCGCCACTCTTGTAAAAAATGACTCGCTTTAAAAATGAGATCATTTTCAACTAACATAGTCGGCTCTTGATCTGATAATGCAAGATCATCCGCTACTGCTTGATTCAACTCATCAATTAATTTTGAAGCTGCTTTTTTATTGGCATTGTTAGGCGTTATAAACTTACCTGAGTCAATTTGCGATAAAGTCCAATTATGTAATTTGGTAAGCAAAGTGTTTTCGTAATTTTTAATAGCACAGCGCTTTCTGATTAAACAAAGTAATATTTCAGCAGGTGCAAATAAATCGGAAATTAATGGGTTATTGGCAATACGCGCACCACCCACAATGGTATGTAATGAACGCTCTACTGCTTCTGAAGGATAAATATCATTATCCATAGAGTGACTTTCTAAATAGCCATTGACTACACTGAGCTGAATCTCTGACTCACTGACAAATATTGTTTGTAAGGTACTGTCATCTAAAGCGTTATTGGCGAGTATGCTTGCATCAGCGCTTTCATCACTGTGACCAAGAATATTATCAGATTTTTCTTCGACTACCTCTTCGTCTATATTATCGAAAATATCATCAGGACTGCTGTCATCTATAGGATTAACTTCATCGCTGACAGAATCATCATTCTCTAAGTTTTCTTTTATTTCATGATTAGACGAAGAAAGATTAACAACATTACTCTCTTCGATGGCTGTTACGTTATCTATATTCTCCGCATTGACATCCTCACTATTTTCTACGCTCACTTCTTCATTATCAGTCAGGGTTGCTAGTTGATTAGCTCGACTAATAAAAGCCTTTAAAGGTGTAGATAAAGGAATCAACCGCTGTTTAAAAGCCTCTACTAGATGAGGCATATATTCAACACCTTCAGCAACCATTGAAATTCGTGAAGAATCAATGGGTACTGAGCCATCTGTCATGCGATTAATCAATGATTCAATTGACCAGGCGGCATCACCAATATGTTCTGCACCAGCCATACGGCCACTCCCTTTCAGGGTGTGGAATCCTCGACGAATATCAGCCATGCACTCAGTGTTATCAAAACTCTTTTCCCAGAGCGCTATATTCTCTTTTAATGAATCTAATACTTCTTCCGCTTCTTCTATAAAGATTTCGACAATATCAATATCAAAGTCGCCTTCTAAGGCTTGCTCTGATACTTTTTTATTATCAATCACTTTATGGTCAGCCGCGTTATTGCCAGTCACTTTATTGTCAGCAACTTGATTATCAGTAACTTGATTGTCAGCTACTTCATTAACGGACACCTCATTAACAGCCGCTGCACTAGCAGGATCAACTAAGCTATTAACAGATTTTGATAGCGTATCATTCAGCTTCTCGTGTTGGTTATATCTTAATGCTTCAAGATAAGACTCAATAAATTGTAGCGTCATGATGAGAGGTTTAACTGCCTGAGCATTTTCCTGATCAACGATATCTTCTTGCCAATACCGTGCGCAACGACTTATCGACTCTGCTAAATTATCGATGCCAATAATGTGTATGGCTCCTTCGGCTTCATTTAGCTGGTCAAACAAATCACTGATAGGTTCATAATTTAAAAATTGCGAATCATCAAAAAAGGCATGCGAAGAGGATTG
>JABIQF010000252.1 GCA_018668095.1 Cellvibrionales bacterium | reverse complement strand
TTCATCGCAGCTCTAATGCTGATCGGAATAACTTTAAACACTCGCTTATCGTCGTAGCCATTGTATTAATGTTTGTGGTGGCTGGTGTTCTTGCATTACCTATTAACGATGAAATGCGCAAACAATTACTCACTCTTTTAGGTTTATTGCTAACCTTAATGATGGCTTTTTCGTCGACCAGTTTTGTTGCTAATGCTATGGCCGGTTTAATGTTGCGTGGTGTTGATAATTTACATGCCGGTGATTTCGTTCGTGTCGGAGAGCAATTTGGTCGCGTGACTGAGCGAGGCTTATTTCACACTGAAATTCAAACGCAAGAGCGAGATTTAACAACCATTCCTAATTTGTATTTGGTGTCTAACCCCGTTTCTGTGGTGCGCTCTTCAGGCACTATTGTCGCAGCCGAAGTTTCCTTAGGTTACGATAATGATTTGGATCTTATTGAAAAATTGTTATTAGATGCTGCTGAAAAAACAGGTTTAGTCGAAAGTTTTGTTTATGTGAAAACCTTGGGTGATTTTAGTGTGGTTTATCGCATAGCGGGTTTTCTAGAAGAGGTGAAACAGCTGTTGACTGTGCGTTCGACGTTACGAAAAAATATGTTTAGAACCCTACATGCGGCAAAGATAGAAATTGTTTCGCCAACCTTTATGAGTCAGCGTGTTTATGATGCGCAGAGCAAGGTCTTAGCTGAATCGAATCATACGGTTTCACAGGTAGACAATGGTGATACCAAGTCGCCAGAAGAGATGATTTTTGATAAGGCTGAAACTGCCGAGAAAAAATCGATTTTGGAGCAAAGAAAAAAGCTCCTTAAAGATAAGATAATTAAGTTAGAAGCCTCGTTGACTGATGATGACATTGACCCCGAAGACGTGAATAAAAAAATTACTGTTTTGAATCAACGCCTTGCCTATATTCGTCGGATGATGGGAAAAATGGACAGCGAGATGAAGCAGTAATAGACCCCTCTAATTCTCTAATATTCACATTTAAATCTGTATGTGAAGTAAAATTTCTCTGCTGTAATGCGCGCCGTTTCATATTGAGCGAATCTTTAGCGATGGTGTCCAATACGTCATCGCATAATAGCGGTGCGGTATATTTAGAGAAATAATTATGACTGATAAAAAACTACTGATTGGCAGCGAGGAGTGGTGTGGCTTTGCCGAGTTAGGCATTCCTGCTATAAAAGCGCGTGTTGATTCTGGTGCGCGAACGTCTTCGATTCATGCTTTTAATGTTCATCGCTTTCGCCGTGATGGGGAGTCATGGGTGAGTTTTGAGGTTCATCCGCTCGAGAATAATCGCCACACAGTGATTCGTTGTGAGCGTCCGATTGTAGATAAGCGGACGGTTAAAAATTCTAGTGGCACTTCAGAAGATCGCTATGTGATTCGCACGCCTATTCGTCTTGGTGATGATCAATGGGATATAGAAGTGACCTTAGCTAATCGCGATTCTATGGGTTATCGCATGTTGCTTGGTCGCGAAGCGATGAATGGTCGCGTTATTGTCGATCCTGAATTAAGTTTTTGTCTGGGTGATGTTGAGCCTAGCGAATTGTCTGATTTCTATGGAAAAAATGAGACAGTTAAAAGTGGTTTAAAGATTGGTTTATTAGCCAGTGATGAATTGCTGTATAGCAACCAAAGAATTTTGGAAGCGGGTAAGGAGCGCGGTCATGAGATGGTATTTCTGAATATTAAGCAATGCTATATGAAGCTTGATGCACTCGAACCTGAAGTGCATGCGCGTGGTGGAAAAATCATTAGTGATTTAGATGCGGTGATTACGCGTATCCGTCCTAGCGTTACTTTTTATGGTTGTGCGATTACACGACATTTTGAAAGCATGGGTGTATATACGGTTAACTCTTCTGCGGCGGTTACACAGTCGCGAGATAAATTGTATTCGCTTCAGTTGCTCTTAAAAAACGGTATAAGCATTCCGACGACGGGTTTTGCAAATTCACCTATAGATACCAATGATTTGATTGAGATGGTCGGTGGCGCGCCATTAATTGTGAAGTTATTAGAAGGATCGCAGGGTCGTGGTGTTGTTTTGGCAGAAACTAAAAAAGCAGCTGAGAGTGTAATCAATGCATTTAAGGCATTGAAAGCCAATTTGTTAGTACAGGAGTTTATTAAAGAAGCCGAAGGTAAAGATTTGCGTTGTTTTGTGATTGATGGAAAAGTCGTGGCTTCTATTGAGCGTGTAGCAGCACCCGGTGAATTCCGCGCCAATCTTCATCAAGGCGGTACGGCGGCGTTTGTCAAAATTACGGCCGATGAAAAAGCGCTGGCATTAAAGGCAACAAAGACTTTAGGCTTGATGGTTGCGGGTGTTGATATTATTCGCTCTAAGAAGGGACCTTTATTGTTAGAGGTGAACTCTTCACCAGGCTTAGAAGGCATTGAAGTGGCTACGGGTAAAGATATTGCCGGCATGATTATTTCTTCGATTGAGAAAAAGTTAAAGTGGAAGCGAGAAATAGCGAGTCAGTAATTGAGAGAGAGTAAACGTTTTGAGTATGCTGTATCTCATCTTAGCAACACTAAGCTACGCTTAAAGATATAAGTGGGAGATATTATTTTGAAAGCGTTGGCAATTTTGACTAAATTAAAGGGAATGAAGTTTTTAAGCTTCATTCCCTTTTTTTTTCACCCACTGCTATTTATTTCTCAAATTAGTGCAGCTGAATGGTATGCCCATGAGTTTGATGTAATGGGGACGCGCGCCTCTATTGAGTTGTGGTCAAATTCTGAAGCGGATGCCCAAGGCAGTTTTTCTGTTGTTGAAGATGAGATGCGTCGTATCGAATCGGTGATGAGTTCATACATTGAGGATAGTGAGCTTAGTGCGGTTAATCGTCTTTCTGCTCATCAATCGTTTATCTTAACGCCAGAGCTTTATCAGCTCATCCAAAAATCTCAGTATTTTTCTCGTAAGAGTCATGGCGCCTTCGATATTACTTATGCGTCGGTGGGGCATCTTTATAACTATCGCGATCGTATTCGGCCTAATGATCAACATATTGAATCTGCTTTGCTGTTAGTGGATTGGCAAAGCTTAATATTAAATAAAAGTGCTCAATCGCTGACATTTGCGAAAGAGGGTATGCAGATTAATTTAGGCGGTATTGCAAAAGGCTACGCGGTTGACCGTAGTATTGAGCTTTTAGTGGCGCGGGGTGTTGAGTCAGCGATTGTTTCTGCTGGAGGGGATAGCCGCATGATTGGTGATAGAGGCGCTGTTTTTGATCAGGTAGATGTTGCTGTGGAAGACGGTGTAGTGGTAAGTGAAAATACTAAGCGGATTCCTTGGATGGTGGGTATTAAGCATCCGCGTCAGGCTGATGGTGCGGCATTGCGGATGCCTTTGGTGGATACGGCGATTTCTACTTCTGGAGATTATGAGCGGTATTTTTTGCGAGGTGATGAGCGGGTGCATCATATTATTAATCCTAAGACGGGTTATTCTGCTGAGGGGGTTGTGAGTGCGTCTGTGATTGGGCCTGAGTCGATTAATTGTGATGTGCTTTCTACGACGTTGTTTGTGTTGGGCGTGGAGGCGGGGATTGATTTGATTGATTCTCTTGAGGGCTATGATGCGGTGATGATTGATATGGCTGGGAAGGTTTTTTTTAGTCAGGGTTTAGGGCCGGGAGAGTAAGCTTTTTAGAAAATTCAGTTCAAGGTCATCTCGGATGGAGTGGTATCTAGAAGCCAGAGTCTTGTGCGTATATTTTAATGGTAATGTCATATTCTGATATTTTACTTCTCTTATTTGAATTTTTAAGTTCAAG
>JABIQF010000023.1 GCA_018668095.1 Cellvibrionales bacterium | reverse complement strand
GGTTAAGCTTCGCCGTTAAGCTTACGGCATTTTTTGGTTACTTTTTTTTGCTGTAGAAAAAAAGTGACTGGCTGTCGGGCCACCCCCGACGACCTTGACCTTAAAACTCAAACAAGAGAAATGAAATATCAGAATATGCCATTACCATTAAAACCTTATACATAAAATTCTGAACTCCGGCTTCATCTCACACCTAACGAATTTAAACTAAAAGTTTTCAAAAAAAAGCTAAACCAGCATGCCTCTCAAAGAATTCGGCAACGCCTCCCCAACCTCAACATTCACAAACTCACCAACCAACGCAATATCGCCCTTAAAATTCACCACACGATTATTCTCCGTGCGTCCCTGAATTTCAGAAGGATCTTTTCTCGACGGACCCGTCACCAACAAACGTTGCTGCGTACCCACCATATTACGACTAATCGATTGCGCCTGTTGATTAATACGATCTTGCAAAATAGCCAGTCGCTGCTTCTTCACTTCCATTGGCGTATCATCACGCAAATCAGCCGCCGGCGTACCAGGACGTGAACTGTAAATAAAACTAAACGACAAATCGTAATTGATTTCACGAATCAAATTCATCGTGTCTTCAAAATCTTGATCACTCTCACCCGGAAAACCAATAATAAAATCAGAGGACATCGACAAATTCGGACGTATCTTTTTTAAACGTCGTACTTTCGATTTGTATTCAAGAATAGTGTGGTTACGTTTCATCGCCGCTAATATTCGATCAGAGCCACTCTGTACTGGCAAATGCAAATGATCAACCAACTCTGGCACCTCTGCATAAATATCAATAAGCGAATCACTAAACTCTAACGGATGTGATGTGGTGTAACGAATACGATCAACACCCTCTACCGCTGCCACATAACTAATCAATTCAGCAAAATCGATAACCTCACCCAAATGATTCAAGCCACGATAGCCATTCACATTTTGACCGAGTAAATTAATTTCACGCACGCCTTTATCGGCCAGCTGCGAAATCTCTGCCAACACATCATCAAACGGACGGCTGACTTCTTCACCGCGGGTATAAGGCACTACACAAAAAGTACAATATTTGCTGCAACCTTCCATAACCGAAACAAAGGCACTGGGACCATCAACGCTGGGCTCTGGTAATCGATCAAATTTCTCTATTTCAGGAAACGACACATCGACAATAACCGGCCCACGCGGCTTTTTCGCATCCATCATTTCAGGCAAACGATGCAGTGTTTGTGGCCCAAAAATAACATCAACATAAGGCGCTCGCGTAGCAATGGCCTTACCCTCTTGGCTAGCAACACAGCCGCCAACACCAATAATTAAATTAGGATTTTTTTCTTTTAAACTCCGCCAGCGGCCTAGCTGATGAAACACCTTTTCTTGTGCTTTTTCTCTTATAGAACAGGTGTTTAGCAAAAGCACATCAGCTTCTTCTGCATTATCCGTAGCCACTAATTGATGGCTTTCATTAAGTAAATCGGCCATGCGTGAAGAGTCATACTCATTCATCTGGCAGCCATGAGTTTGAATAAACAGCTTTTTAATCGGTTTTTCGGTCATCTATTTTCTTATCGCATCGTATTGAACTAAAAGAGTTTTAGGCCCTGTAGCTTCATTAGCTAGCGCTTCAGCCCAACTAAACAAAGCGCCAACCCTATAAAACAGGCCGCGGAGTATACCAGCAAAGCAGAATGAACGCCCCTACCTGCTTATGGTCCATGTTATACTGGTAAACAATAAATTACCTTATTCGACCCCACTTATGGGGCTGCACTAGCAATGAGGGACCCATACACTCATTGTTTTAAATTCAGATTGTCAGGATGTTATTGCCCCATGGCCGAGCCTATTTATAAAGTTATCTTTCTCAACCAGAACCAAGTGTATGAAGTCTATGCAAAACATGTTTATCAAAGTGATATGTACGGCTTTATCGAAATTGAAGAGTTTGTCTTTGGTGAACGCTCACAAATGATTGTCGACCCTAGCGAAGAGCGACTCAAAAATGAATTTGCCTCTGTGGCTCGCAGCTATATTCCTATTCATTCATTAGTCCGTATCGATGAAGTCGAAAAAGAAGGCGTGTCAAAAATCAGTGATTTTAAAGGCGAGAATGTTACTCAACTCAATATCTCAAAACCGTTAACACCTCGTGGTAAATCAGGCGACTAAATTTAGTCGCCTCGCTCAATAAGAGATCATTATGGCTGCCTCATATATAACGATTTGCCTGTTGGGTATAGCCTGCACTTGGAATCTCTACTTCCCACCTTACAAACAGTCCTACCGCGGCATAGCAGCCTTTATTATTGGCGTGCTATGCGGTGAATTAGCGCTACTTTTGTTACCACTGCATCTATTTATTGTCGGATACTTTTTAATTAATGATGTCGTTAATGGCTTCTGGACTGGACTTATATTCATCCTGACGTTTATATCGTGGTGTGCACAGCTAATCTATATCGTTAATTCTATGCTCAGTGTGCAGCCATTAACTCAAGCATTAGATCTCGCCGATATCGAGCGCCTAGCACCCAAGGCCCACAATGGAGACAGCAGCAGCTTTTGGGCGCGCATTCTTAAACCTTTTTCTTTTCGTTTAAATAATGTGAGCTGCCAAAAAGGCATCATTTATGAAACCGTTGATGGCCAAAGGCTTAAACTCGATATTTACCAGCAAAAACAACAGACTGAAAAACCCCATACTGACATTAAAGCTGCTCCTGTCCTTCTTTACATGCACGGCGGTGGCTTATTGCAATACGGTGGCACGCGATTTGGACAAGGTTTACCGCTGCTCAATGAGCTCGCCAGTCTTGGCTGGGTCTGCGTCTCTATCGATTACCGCTTAAGCCCTCGCAACCAATGGCCCGCCCATTTAATTGACTGTAAAACGGCATTGCGATGGATTAAACAAAATATTGAAGCATACGGTGGCAATCCAGATTTCGTGGTAACGGCAGGCGATTCAGCCGGCGGGCAATTGTCAGCCTTAATGGCACTTACGGCGAATAATCCTCAGTTTCAAGCTGAGCCAACCCCTCAAGGCCTGTCTGACAACGAAAAAGATGAAAACAGCCAAGTGCAAGCCGCCATCTGCTTTTATGGTGTTATGGATTTTTGTAATCTTTATGGCACATCACATAGCAGTGATGCCGGCAGATTATGGTCCAAAGCCGTGATAAAGGCTGACTTTCATGATCCTGATAATCGCGCAGTGTTCCGCTCGGCCAACGCCATTGCGACAGCTAGCGAGCACAGTGATCCACGCACTATTCCAGATTGTCTATTAATCCACGGCACTAAAGACTCGCTAATCGCCATAGAAGAATCACAGTTACTGGCCGAAAAACTTAGCCAAGTATCTGATAATAAAGTTATTTTTGCTAAAGTGCCGGGTGCACAGCATGCTTTTAATATGCTCAGATCGATCCGCAGCGAGCTAGTATTAGCCGAAACGGTTCGTTTTGCCCAAGATTGCTACCGACGTCATCGAGAAAACACTTAAGCATTCTTTTTATACCCCCCCTTATTTTACACCTACCCTTAATAGGTGTTTGAGGCGGACATCCTTATTCATGCCTCGACCAGTATTACTTGTGCCACATAATACAAACAACCTTTGCAGCGTGAACAATATATCGTTATGCTGCTTGCAACCTAACGAATCAAACTAGCAAAAAGCCTATATCACACCTTGAACAGCCCTATTCTTTCAGCCCACCTCACACTTGAGCCTAATGACACACGTAGACTTGCGAAACTCTGCGGACCATTTGATGAGCATTTGCGCCAAATCGAAAAGCGGCTGGGCGTTAAAATTAAAAACCGAGGTAATCGATTTCAGTTTGATGGCATTAATAATGATGCCCAAACAGCTTCAACGTTAGTCAATCAGCTCTATAAAGATACGGCCAACAACGTTGAAATTAATTCAGAATACATTCATCTGCACTTGCAAGAATCAGGCATCTCTCAGCTTATGAAACCACAAGATAATAGCCGCACCGTTTCAAACAATGACAACATGAATAATCATGCCGTCGATAATGATGATAGCCTCGCAATTCAAACGCGTCGTAAATTAATTAATCCTCGTGGTGGTAATCAACAAGAGTATATAGACGCTATTCGCAACAACGATATCAACTTTGGCATTGGCCCAGCGGGCACAGGCAAAACTTGGTTAGCTGTCGCTTGTGCTGTTGAAGCCTTAGAACAAAATCGTGTCGACCGTATTTTATTAGTTCGCCCTGCCGTAGAAGCCGGCGAAAAACTTGGTTTTTTGCCCGGTGATTTAGCGCAAAAAATCGATCCTTATTTAAGACCGCTTTATGATGCCTTGTATGAAATGATGGGCGCTGATCATGTCAGTAAATTAATTGAGCGAAACATTATTGAAGTTGCCCCGCTAGCCTTTATGCGCGGCAGAACACTTAGCAATAGTTTTATTATTCTTGATGAGAGCCAGAACACGACGCGCGAACAAATGAAAATGTTTTTAACCCGCATCGGTTTCAATTCTACCGCTGTCGTCACTGGCGATGATACGCAAATCGATTTACCGCATCGAAGAGATTCTGGCTTACTGCATGTTGAAAAAGTATTGAAGTCCGTTGAAGGCCTAACCTTTACTCATTTCGATTCCAGCGATGTCGTTAGACATCCGTTAGTGAAACGCATCGTTGATGCCTACGCTATCGATGACAAGGCGGCAGAAATTAAAAAATCCGCCAAACATTCGCCCAAAGAAAAATAAATTTTTATGCTCACGTTAGACATTGATAGCCAGTACTCGCAAAGCGACATTCCCTCTAATGATAAATTAGAGCAATGGGCAGCCATGGCTTACTTGGGCAACAACTTGGCCGAAGCTGCATTAGTGATTATTGATGAAGCAGCAATGCAAACGCTTAACCGCGATTATCGTCAAGCAGATAAAACCACGAATGTTTTATCCTTTGCTGCGAACATAGGTGAGCTGGATGGCGTGACACATTTAGGCGATATTATTGTCTGCGCTCCCGTTATTAGCGCCG
>JABIQF010000024.1 GCA_018668095.1 Cellvibrionales bacterium | reverse complement strand
GGAGGGCGTTTCAGCAGCAGTGAGATTTGACGGTAGGCCCAAGCCTGCTTGGTCAAATCATCATAAATGATCAGGGCATCTTGACCGCGATCGCGGTAGTACTCACCCATGGAACAACCAGCAAACGGCGCCAGGAACTGCATGGCGGCTGGATCAGATGCTGTAGCAGCAACAACAATGGTGTGTTCCATTGCGCCGTGCTCTTCCAGTTTGCGCACAACGGCGGCAACAGAAGCAGCTTTTTGACCAACAGCTACATAGATACACTTAATGCCTGAGCCTTTCTGGTTGATGATGGCATCAACCGCAATGGCTGATTTACCGATCTGACGGTCACCAATTATCAGCTCACGCTGACCTCGGCCGATTGGCACCATGGTGTCGACTGCTTTTAAACCAATTTGCACTGGCTGATCAACCGATTGTCTAGCGATAACGCCTGGGGCAACTTTTTCAATTGCATCAGTTTCTTTCGCTTCAATAGGACCTTTACCGTCAATTGGATTACCAAGCGCATCAACAACACGACCTTGTAATTCAGGACCAACAGGGACTTCAAGGATACGACCTGTACAGCGACAAGATTGACCTTCCGCAATACTTTTATAGTCACCAAGAATTACCGCACCAACAGAGTCACGCTCAAGGTTAAGCGCCAAACCGTAAATACCGCCTTCAAATTCGATCATCTCACCGTACATAGCATCGGCTAGACCGTGAATTCGAATGATGCCGTCAGTTACGGAAACCACTGTACCTTCATTACGCGCTTCACTGGAAATATCCAGTTGATCAATACGCTGTTTGATAATCTCGCTAATCTCAGATGGATTCAGCTGTTGCATTGTCTATTCCTCAAACCTACAAATTCATTACTTAATAAACGGTTAATCTAAAAGCCGCTCTATAACCCAAATTAAAATATGTTACTTAAATCGACATCGCCTCAGCGAGTTTAGCGATTCGTCCTTTGATGGAGCCATCAATAACGATATCACCCGCACGAACAACTACACCACCTAACAACGATTTATCGACGTCAGTGTGTACACGTATATCACGCTGCAATTTATCTTTTAACGCTTCTGCTAATTTCGTTTCAACCGCACTATCTAAAGCAAAAGCAGTGCTGATGTTCACTTCAACAGAACGTTCTAAATCTGCTTTCAATTCATTAAACAACTCTGCAATTGAAGGCAATAACAATAATCGCTTATTGCTTGCGAGCACATGCAAGAAGTTGTTTACAGCAACCGTTAAATCATCACCCGCTAAATCAGTGAGTGTTGATACCTGTGTTACCGCATCAATCGTCGATGAACTGATTGCGTCAGTGACTTTAGCTTGTGAAGATATAGATCCGAGCAGATTTAACTGATCAGCCCAAAGTTGGACAGAACTCGTTTCGCTAGCGGCCTGAAAAGCTGCTTTTGCGTAAGGTCGAGCTAATGTTCTTAATTCAGCCATTACCGATTCCTGATTTAAAGATTGGCTGCAAGCTTGTTGACGATATCGCTGTGCGCGTTCTCATCAATAGACGCTTCCAAAATTTTCTCTGCACCAACCAAAACTAAAGAAGCCACTTGTGAACGAAGTTTTTCTTTCGCTCTATTCACTTCTTGATCGATATCAGCTTGCGCTGCACCTTTTAGGCGAAGACCCTCTTCAAACGCTTGCTCTTTTGCTTCATCAACAATCTGCGCAGCACGCTTGTTTGCTTGGTCAAGAATGCCTGCTGCTTGCGCTTTGGCTTCAACCAACTGTGCTTTTACTTGTTGACGCGCATCTTCAAGATCTTGGCCAGCTTTTTCTGCAGCATTTAAGCCGTCAGCGATTTGTTTTTGTCGTTCTTGCATAGCACCAATAATCGGTGGCCATACATAGTTTTTACAAAACCATACAAAGATCGCAAAACTGATTAATTGCGCAAACAAAGTGAGATTAATATTCACTGCATTACCCTTTTCAATTTATGAACAGCCGGGGATATTAATAATAGGTATTAACAAATGAGCTTGTTAAAGCCTTCTATCAAAAAACGAGATTGACCGGCTGTTTGGTTTTCTTTTTGTCGAAGACAAAAATTAGCCAGCAAAAATAATATAAAAACCAATACCAACAGCGATCATTGGTACGGCATCAACTAGGCCAACAGTAATGAAGAACTGTGTGCGTAGAAGTGGAACAAGCTCTGGCTGACGAGCAGCACCTTCAATAAACTTGCTTCCTAAAACACCTACACCAATAGCTGCGCCAATTGCGGCTAAGCCCATGATAAGTGCACCTGCTAAAGTAATAATTGCTGCTTCCATCATTTTCTCCGGTCAAAAATTTAAATGTTTAAATATAAAAAACTGTTTTACAAATTACTCTTTCGATTAGTGATGGTCGTAAGCCATTGCCAAATAAACAACCGTCAACGTACTAAATATAAATGCCTGCAGAGTAATAACTAATATGTGGAAAATCGCCCAGGGTACAGACAATGTCCACTGTAAATAAAAGGGTAGTAAGCTGATAATGATAAACACCATTTCGCCAGCATACATATTTCCGAACAATCGTAGCGCTAAAGAAATAGGCTTAGCGATTAAACCCACCACTTCTAAAAATAAGTTAAAAGGTAAGGCCCACTTGGGTAACGGCTGAAAAGCTAATTCAGCAGCAAAACCACCGATTCCTTTTTGCTTAATGCTGTAATAAAGGATCATGAAGAAAACACCCAGCGACATGCCTAAAGTGGCATTAACATCTGTCGATGGTACAACTCTCATGTATTCAACACCCATTTGCATCGCTAACCATGGAATCCAATCAACTGGAACCAGATCCATTAAGTTTTGCAAAAAGATCCAAACAAATATGGTCAAACCAATTGGCGCTATCCACGGGTTTTTATGGTGGAAAATACCTTTAACGTTGTCATCAATAAAATCAACAACCATTTCTACAAAGTTCTGAAATCCTGTTGGTACGCCAGCTGTAACCGATTTTGCAACTCGACCAAATGACCAACAAAATAAAAATCCTAAAAACAATGACCAACCTATAGTATCTAGGTGAATAGCCATAAAGCCCATATCGGCGGCTTCAGTAGCAGAGTGTGCTAACGTCCACTCAGCACTCTCTAACACCTGACTATGACCGTCATAGCCAACTCGCTCGTAGCCAGCAGGTAACTTGCCATAAGTAAGGTTTAAAAGGTGATGGGAAATATATTCCCCAGATGTCATTGATTCACTGGCCATACTGATATCGTTTCTCTAGTTTCTCAATATTTATAACGTACTAATAAATGACGTATAACTAATAATTTTTTTCTGCTTTTGAATCGACTTGCTGAGTGAAATTACACCCCAACCACAAACGATCGCTATGTTTTTTCGCTATTGCAGTTCAGTATTTCGCGTTAAAAACGCATTACTAACCACACCAAAAAGACTTATTACAACAAACCCAAGCAGTAAAAAAGGCTTGTCTAATTGATCTCCATATCGGAAAGCTAAC
Organism: Cellvibrionales bacterium; assembly: GCA_018668095.1. Lineage (GTDB taxonomy): Bacteria > Pseudomonadota > Gammaproteobacteria > Pseudomonadales > UBA7434 > UBA7434. The sequence continues at coordinate 6,737 of JABIQF010000024.1, read as the reverse complement.
GCTAACAACATACCTGCCATCAACGTTTTTGCCATTGATGCTCGATAAACATCAGAAACTACGCGATGCGCTGCTGTTTCATCATTACCGTTTAAATCACACTGAAATGAACGCCAATTAAAATAAAGTCCTGTACTTGTTGCTATTAAAGCGCCAACCATAGTGGCAACTAACGTTGACCACGCCCAATCTTGATACCAACTAAAAGCGAGTGATAGTAGAGTTGCTGCAAGCAACTGCAATAATACCTGCTGAAGAAGAGGAGGTTTGCTACTTATACTTATATTCACCATAAACGGATTGCGTAACGCTGAAAGTTATTTTAAAACAAGGTTTTAAGTATTTTATGGCCGCTTATTAAACAGCTAAATACCACCCTTATTAGTCTTTTTAACCAACTTCGCACTGTTTCCGATCACTAAATTACACAGTGAATAGAGAGTACCGATCCAAGCGGCGCGGATTATAAATAATCAACTCAGGGTAAGCAACCAAGATTGCTAGGGATTGTTGTTTTTTCGCCCTTTTGAAGCGGGCATTTAATGGTAATTCTAACGTTTACTTAATATGCTCTAAAATTCCATCTAACTCATCAAGGCTGTTGTATTTAATTGTTAGCTTACCTCGACCATTTTCTGAATGACTAAACGATACTGGAACACCTAAAGTGTCAGATAAATCGGTTTGCAAGCGAGAAATATTAGGGTCTTCAGTCTCATTCTTTGTTGTTTTTTCTGCTTTGGGCGCTTGGACGCTTTTTACGAGCGCTTCCGTTTGACGCACACTCAAACCACGATTAACCACCTCTTTTGCTGTATTGACTTGAGTTATACCCTCTAAGCCCAATAAAGCTCTAGCGTGACCCATCTCCAAATCGCCATTTTCTAAAAGCAACTTAACGTCTTTGTGCAAGCTCATTAAACGCAAAGTGTTGGATACCGCAGCTCTCGATTTACCTACAATATCTGCAACCTGTTGATGTGTAAGACCAAATTCTTGATTTAATCTTGATAATGCATAAGCCTCTTCCATTGAGTTAAGGTCTTCACGTTGAATATTTTCTACCAACGCCATTGCCATCGCAGCTTCATCAGGTACATCTTTAACAACCGCTGGAACGGTTGTTAGCCCCACTAACTGCGCCGCACGCCAGCGTCGCTCACCAGCAATTATTTCATAGCTAGCTTCAGCTGCTGACTCACTCGCAATCGCGCGCAAGATAATGGGTTGCATTACGCCTTGGTTACGAATAGACGCTGCTAATTCTTCCAAAGAGGTAGGGTCTATATCTCGTCTGGGTTGATATTTGCCTCGTTGACACATTTCAACAGGCACTTCCAATAAAGTATCTGTTTTCAAAACTGGCTGCCCAGCGATAGGCTCTATCGATATTTCTTCTGATGAGTCTGTTTCTACAGTCGATGGTTGTTGACTGCGGCTGGATAGCTGATTTAACTCAGCGGCTAGGCCCCTAGCCGGTTGGTTACTTGGTGAGGTATTTACCTTTTGCTGTTTAGATGCCGCATTAAAAGCATCTCCCAACAAAGCATCTAACCCTTTACCCAAGCCTTTCTTTTTTATTGCCATTATTGTTGCGCCTAACTATCTGCTATTGGAATGAATAAAGTTGAGCTTTTATGAGTTAACTTGATACGGGGGCTAACTTGATACAGGGTGATCTAAATGCTTTCTGGCTTCTTCACGACGAAGCAGCTCGCCCGCTAGCGCTAAGTAAGCTACTGCACCCTTAGATTGACGATCATAAGCTAATACTGGCTCACCGTGACTCGGTGCTTCCGCTAATCTCACATTACGAGGGATAACGGTTCGATAAACGCGCTCACCAAAATGCTGCATAAGCTGATCAGACACATCATTAGTCAAACTATTACGAGGGTCATACATTGTTCTTAATAATCCCTCAATAATAATATTGGGGTTAATGGAATCAGCAACCCTAGCAATGGTGTTCATTAACGCCGATAAACCTTCCAAGGCATAGTATTCGCACTGAATTGGAATAATGACACCGTCAGCAGCAGCCATGGCATTAACCGTTAACATGCTCAAAGAAGGAGGGCAGTCAATTAGGATAAAATCGTATTGATCTCGAACACTGTTTAATATTCCTGAAAGAACATATTCTTTATTAGGAACATTTAACAACTCAACTTCAGCGGCAGTGAGATCACCATTTGATGGCAGCACATCAAATTTTCCTGATTCGCTATAACAAACAACTTGCTCAATGGATGAGTTTTGCAACAGCAAATCATACAAGGTTAATTCGCGATCATTTTTCTCGATTCCACAACCCATTGTGGCATTGCCTTGGGGGTCAAGATCGACAAGTAAAATACGTCTTTTTGTTGCCGCAAGCGAGGCAGCAAGATTCACGGTTGTGGTCGTTTTGCCAACACCGCCTTTTTGATTACTTATCGCAAAAATTCTAGCCAAAATCGTTTCCGGAGTTTTATGCAGTCATGTCTGAAAGTCACCACTGAATTGACTATCTTCTTTCTGCCGTATTATCGGCTTTTAAATCAGCCGCCATTTCAGTTGCTATTATCGATGGTTTGAGGGAAAAAACGCCAGCCGTAATTGTATTTATATCGAATAGAGCCGATTTATTTTTTACGTTGATCGTCCAATTTGAATAATATGCCTTTCAGCATTTAAGCCAGGTACTGATATTTTGATTGTTTTTTGTACTTGAAATTTATCTTTTATTTCATTGATTTCTTCTGTTGGGAACATACCTTTCATTGCAAACCAGCAACCATCATCAACTAATAAATGTTTAGTTTGTTCTAACATTGTTCCCAGCGAGCTAAAAGCTCTGCTAGTAATAACATTAAAATCTCTACCCTCAAAATCCTCTACACGACTATGAACTGCTGTTACATTAGTTAGCGCTAACTTCCGCTTGACCTCATTTATAAAAGTGATTCTTTTTAAACTGCTATCTACAAGGGTAAAGTTTTGATGGCTATTAATAATCGATAATGGAATACCCGGTAATCCTGCACCACTACCAACATCTAAAGCATTACCCTTAGGGAAAGCCAAGCAAATACTTAAGCTATCAAGTAAGTGTTTACTTACTACCTCATCAGGGTCTGTTATTGCAGTAAGGTTGTGTGTTTTATTCCACTTAAGGATTAACTCTGCAAACTGGAGTAATTGGTCAATGTGTTTATCTGTAATTGGGAGGGATAATTTTTCCGCTCCTCTGCGCAATAAATCATAGTGTTGATTATTCAAATGAAAGGTTTCCGGTCACTGACAAGAATCTATAGAACTTGCTGATTTTTACTGTTTTGAATTTCTGATTCACTTAAATCCAAATTCTCAAGATGGCCCAATTTTTTTAGAAAAATAAGCAATAAAGAAATAGCGGCCGGAGTCACACCTGGCACTCGACTTGCTCGTCCTAAACTTTCAGGCTTGGCATCATTCAACTTTTGCTTCACTTCATTACTTAATCCAGACACTGAATTAAAGTCAAAATCTGCAGGAATTTTGGTTTTTTCATGACGACGAAGCTTGTCAATATCGTCTTGTTGACGATCAATATAACCTGCATATTTTGCCGTAATTTCTATTTGTTCTTTGGCCTGCTGATGATTAATTTTTGTCTCAGTGGCTGCGTAAATATCATCAATATTAAGCTCTGGACGCTTTAATAAATCGGCTAAATTATACTCACGACTTAATGGGTTTGTGAGTTTTGGATTCAATTTTTCTGCTGTACTTGAATCAGGTTGAACCCAAGTTGATAATAATCGTTGTTTCTCACGCTCAATAATTTCTTGTTTTTCATTAAACGCTCTCCATCGATTTTCATCGATTAATCCTAATGATCTACCCATTTCTGTGAGTCGAGCATCGGCATTATCTTCACGTAAAATCAGTCGATATTCAGCGCGGCTAGTAAACATACGATAAGGCTCTTGAGTCCCTAAAGTAATTAGATCATCGACCATTACACCGGTATAAGCGAGATCACGTCCTGGACACCAAAATTCTCGATCTTGCGCTTTAAGCGATGCATTGGTTCCAGCTAACAAGCCTTGTGCGCCAGCTTCTTCGTAACCTGTTGTGCCATTAATTTGGCCACAAAAGAACAATCCATCAATAAACCGGGTTTCTAAACTCGGTTTTAGATCTCTAGGATCAAAAAAATCATACTCAATGGCATAGCCAGCCCTCGTAATATGGGCATTTTCAAAGCCTTTGATACTACGAACCATACGGATCTGAATATCAAAAGGTAAACTTGTCGATATACCATTAGGGTAGAGCTCATGGGTATTTAACCCCTCTGGCTCAATGAAAATCTGATGTGAAGATTTATCGGCAAAGCGGTGAATCTTATCTTCTACCGATGGGCAATAACGCGGGCCCGTACCCTCAATAACGCCTGTGTACATGGGCGATCTATCGAGTCCTTCACGGATAATATCGTGCGTTTGCTCATTGGTATGCGTGATATAACAACTGACTTGTTCAGGATGATCATCAACACTTCCGAGAAAAGACATAACCGGAAGAGGGGTATCGCCTTTTTGTTCTTGTAACTCAGAAAAATCGACCGTTTTTGCATCAATACGAGGAGGAGTTCCTGTTTTCAAACGACCGACTCGAAAGGGCAGTTGTCGTAACCTATTTGCCAAGGCAATCGATGGTGGATCACCGGCTCGACCACCAGAATGATTATCTAAACCAATATGAATTTTACCACCAAGGAATGTGCCGGCTGATAAAACAACCGATTTTCCATGAAATTCTAAACCTATATTGGTTATAACCCCAGTAACTACGGGCGTTGCTAGGCTCTCGTTGATAATTAAATCATCGACGGAAGCTTGAAAAATAGTGAGGTTAGCTTGGTTCTCAAGAATTGATCGAATAGCTGCTTTGTACAAAACGCGATCAGCTTGTGCTCGAGTTGCTCTAACGGCAGGGCCCTTTCTTGCGTTTAAAACTCGAAACTGGATACCGCCATGATCGGCAGCAATCGCCATTGCGCCGCCTAGCGCATCGATCTCTTTGACCAAATGACTTTTACCGATTCCGCCAATGGCAGGATTACATGACATCTGACCCAGTGTTTCGATGTTATGCGTCAACAGCAGTGTTTTGCTGCCCATGCGAGCAGCAGCAAGCGCTGCTTCGGTACCGGCATGGCCGCCACCAATCACAATGACATCGAAATTATCAGGGTATCGCATAAGTTTTAAGTTTATATCTCGTTTTTGTTTGTTAGCTTCGGATAGTTATTCAACGATATCCTTGGAAGCAGGGCGCGCAATATAACATTAAATTTCAGGCTGAACAGCCCTGATTAAACGGTTTGCCAGAGCGCTTTAAATCTATGTTTTTATCTTTATATTTCTTATGTATATGTCTTTATGTATATATAGATATTTATATAATATAGTAATTATTAGGGACACAGATTGCTGTGGAAAACCCTTTTTTACCATTTAATTACAAACACTTACAGCAAGTACAACTACAGAGATAAAGAGTGGCTAAGCTGCTGCCAAGCTGAGAGTTAAAAACTTAAACTTTTGGCATAAAAACCAGAGCCCTATAATTCTGTGTATAAATATGTTCTTTATGCACAGCTGCTCAAGTGTTTACACACAGCTATTGAGATGAAAAAAAACTCCGTTTATTATTAAAAAACTGATATTTAATTTATTTAGCACAACTTATTTCAGGTAACTTGTGAAAATATTGCGATTAAATAAAGCCGGTTTGCCACAATGTTGGGTTTCTAAGGAAATTGCAGCAACGCTTTGCGTTAAGCAGCAGGTGGTATGGAGCCTTGGGGATAAGCGCTCTATTCTTCATGGTGGCTACAATAACGAAGGTCTTCGATCAGTATTGTCTATTCCTCCTATTATTGCTTGTGAAGGTAAAACTTCGCGACAATGTTTAACGCCTGCTTTATCTAATCGTACGCTTTTTAGGCGCGATGATCATTTTTGTCTTTATTGTGGTAAGCAGTTTCCTTATGGCTTGTTAACTCGAGATCATATTATTCCTTCTTCACAGGGCGGTGAGGATAGCTGGCAGAACCTTGTGTCTGCTTGTCAGCGGTGTAATAGCTTTAAAGGTGCAAGGACACCAGAGGAAGCAGGGATGGAGTTACTGGCGGTGCCGTTTACACCTAATATCTATGAGTTTATGTATTTGAGTAATAGGCAGATTATTGGTGATCAAATGGCGTATTTGCAGTCGAGGTTTCGGGATAGTCATCGGCATTGGCAAGCTGCATAGGGATAGGGATAGGGAGTTATAGTTTTTGGTTCTTAGTTGTGTCTGATAGTGTTGTTATGTTCTAGTTTTCTGCTTTTTTTGTTGAGTTTTAAGGTCAAGGTCGTCGGGGGTGGCCCGACATGCCAGTCACTTTTTTCTACAGCAAAAAAAGTAACCAAAAAATGCCGTAAGCTTAACCACGACGGGTGCATCTCGCAGTGTTTTCTGTCCAGCAGTTCCAGAGAGATTATCGCCAAGCGGTATAGGGGGTACTTTTTTTGTGTTGCACTTACATCAAAATTTACGTCCAAGTTTACCTTTTAGCAAAATAGTAGTTCTACTAGTTATAAGCTTTTGTTTAGCTTTCACTCTTTCACCTTCTACCTGCAAATACACTCAATAATTCTCTTGAGTAAAATATCATTTTTTTGATCTTCTGCTCTTCTTTGTTTCTTGCCTTCTCTTTT
>JABIQF010000025.1 GCA_018668095.1 Cellvibrionales bacterium | reverse complement strand
TATTGGATAAAAATATCCCAAAGCGAATAGGTTATCTCGAGATCAAACTTCGCCAGTTTGCGGCATTTTTTGGTTACTTTTTTTTGCTGTAGAAAAAAAGTGACTGGCTGTCGGGCCACCCCCGACGGTCTTAAAGAAAAAATAAAAAAACCAAGCAGAAAAAAATAAAAGGATTACCAAAAGGGTTAATCCCCGACGCTCTTCACCTTAAAAATATTATAAAAGTAATAAACCAAAAAAAACGCCTTATATAAAAATAAGGCGCTTATAAAAATTAATCTATTATAAATCCATCAAAGATATATAAAGGCTGGTCCAATCAACTTAAAAAACCAATCGAAATCCAACCTCAATTGTTCTCGCTGGAGCTGGCGCAAAGTCTTTAATAAAAGAAGTATGCACTCTCTGCTCATCATTCGTTAAATTCTTACCCTGTAAAAAACTGGTCAATGCAACAGTGTCATTTAACGCATGTTTGAATTCAGCATAAGCACTAAGATCATTATAAGCATCAGTCGCCAATTCTAAATCGGCAGTATCTAACTGATCATCAACACGTAAATAATCAATAGAACCACTAAAACGACCCCACTGTGCTTCTAACCCTAAACCATAACGGGTTGGTGGGGTTCTTGGTAAATGTTGATTACCACTGATATCCACTTCAGCATCAACAAAATCAAATAACGCTTTTAACTGAATAGGCTTATTCGTTTGCTGAAATAATTTAGCCGCCAATTCAATATCAGCACCTAAAAAAGTAGCATCATTTTGTTGATAATCAAAAACAGGCAAATCATCTAATTGCTCACCTGTAGCTTGTTGGTAAATAAAATCAGAAAATGTTGTTTGGTAGGTAGTAACAGAAGCAGACCAGCGTTCGTCTTCATACTGAAGCGTTGCAGAAAGATTTATCGCTGATTCACTGTCCAGTGAAATGTTGCCTCGTTCAAAACTATTGGTAGTCAAGTGAGGACCTTCGGAATAAAGTTCTTCGGCTACCGGTGCACGCGATGAATAATCAATAATTGTATTGATTGTCCAATGGTCAGTGATTGGAATCACCGAGCCGATTGATGCACTGTAATTGGTGAAATTTCTATCGGCCGCAATGCTAGGTTTATGCTGAGTTTCGTTAACGCGCAATCCTGCTTTTATATCAATGCTTGAGAAGCTTCTCTCGCCCAACCAAAACAAGGCGCTTTCTTTGGTATCAACAGGCTGGATAAACGCTTCTTCACCTAATGCAGAGAATTTTCGTTGGCTATGCTGAACGCCGACTACATTCGACCATGAGCCGTTATCAAATAAAGCCTCGGCCCGTGATTCCCATGCTTTATTAGTAAAGCGAGTAGCAACTTCACCATTAGGCTCAATTTCTTGGTGTGCATAATCATTAACACCTAATCGTAAATTGATGCTGCTAATGGTTGAAAATGGATCTTTTAAGCCAAGCTCAAAATCACTACGCGTTTGCTTTAAAATTAAAATAGGTGTTTCGCCATGACCTTCTTCATGTTCACCTTCGTGCTCGTCTCCTTCATGTTCGTCCTCACCTTCATGCTCCTCTCCTTCGTGTTCGTCTTCATGCTCTGAATGTCCGGGCAGTCCATAGTCGGCATCAGTACGACTAACAGAGAGTCCAATAAACCCCCAGTCCTGTATGTAAGATCCACCTACTGCAGCTGATTCAAAATCAAAAAAACTGCCGGGTAAAACATCGCTCATATGCTCTTCGTCACTTTCGCCCTCTAATGCGCGCAAGCGTGATGATTCAGCAAAGCCTGGAATTTTATAGTTGTCGCTATCTTTTTTCGTAGCATCTAAGTGCCATGCAAAATGATTTTTTCCGCCATTAAGCTTCATGGATGTCGTATTTGCATTGGCACTATCGTTATAGCGTGTTTCTATTCCGCCCGATAATGATTTCTTAGGAATATGATGTGGGATACGCCCTGTATGAATATCGACAACACCGCCAATAGCGCCTGACCCATAAAGTAAGGTACCAGTGCCTTTTAATACTTCAATACGTTCAACAATAAAAGGTTCGATGCTAACGGCATGGTCACCACTGGTCACAGAGAGGTCTAGTGTGTCTATACGATCTTCCATAATTTTTACGCGCGCTCCACTAAGGCCATGAATAATGGGGCGGCCTACGGCATTACCGAACGGAGCCGAGTGGATGCCAGGCTGCTTCGACAGTGTTGCTCCAATATTGGTGGTAGCTTTGCGTTCTAATTCTGCGCCCTCCAAAATATCAATGGTTTGCGATAAGCTCTCTCCAGATAAAGGGTGAGCAATAATAGTGATGGTCTCAATGCTGGGTTCTGCATAAGTGATGGACGCAGAAGAAATGGCTGTAAGCGTTAAGCTTATTGATAAAAATGATTTGAGTAATTTTTTACACATGAGTGTTTTCCTAACGATAGGTGAAATTCTTTGCAATAACAAACAGGGCAGATTTTTTTATAAAAGATCGTTAGGCTTTAGGTGGCGCGCGACTAAAATAAGAGGAGGGTGATGAGGATTGGAGAAAAAGTGTGTGAAGAGTGGTTTCTGTATAATGACTAATTGACAGTGTTAAGTGGAGGCTGTCATTACCAGTAATAGAGTGGTCTTGTGCATGGACACAAACAACACATATTTCATCACTAGCATGGTTATCAAGGTGTAAATGATTTGCTGCTAATGTTTGGCCGCAGACAAACACAAGCACCCAAGCCATGAGGCTTAGGCGAAAATGATTGGAGCTTAGGGTTTTATGCAGATTGCTAAACACAGATGCCTCTTAATTACTTTTTGATGATAAAGCCAGGCTCTATAGATCTCAAGCATTAAAAATGCTTTTTTTCCGACTCTTAATGGCAGGCATTGCTAAACCGAATCCGAGTCTGTAGTCTCCGGACGCGATGAAGACTATAAGCCCTCAATTGATTATTACCGCATTGATATCCGTTGCAACCATGGCGCTCGTGCCTGTGTTGGTGAGTTCGGTTGCTGCAAATGAAGTCACTATTGGCTTGGTTCGGGTGGGTATTGCCTGTTTGGTATTAACGCCGTTATTGCTATGGCATAAAAACTTTATAGGACTGACCAGTAAAGATTGGTTTTTTCTGCTGCTAATAGGCATGATTTTTGGTTTGCATTGGTGGACTTATTTTTATGCGATTAAAAACTCCACTCCTTCATTGGGAGCTTTGTCGTTGACAACCTATGGTATTCATTTGGTTTGGATTAATTGGTTGGTCAGTGCGCAGCGACCAAAACTCAGTGATATATTTGCGGTGCTGCTCTGCTTTTGTGGCTGCATTATTGTTGTGCCTTCAGCCGATATGGCGAATCAAGTGACACAGGCTTTTCTTGTCGGTGTCTTTAGTGGTTTGCTTTATGCCTTGTTACCGTTTCTGCATCAAAGGGTTAATCATCTTTCAACCACGGTACGTAGTTGGGGACAGTTTAGTTTTGCCGGTGTTTTCTTTTTGTTTTTTTGGCCACAAACAGATTGGCAGTTGAGTATTAATGACTGGCAACTTCTCATTATCTTAGGTGTAGTGTCGACATTAATTGCGCATACACTGTGGGTTAAAGTGTCTACCGAGCTACCGCCTATTTTAGTCAGCGCGTTCTATTATTTATATATTCCTATTGCGATGACGCTGAGTTACTTCTTTCTTAATGAACCAATGACAACGCCTAAGTTGTTGGGCGCAACACTTATAGTGATATCTTGTTTATGGGGAATCATTTTACCGGCGCTGCGGAAGGCTAAAAAAAGCTAGCTATTTTTTTAGCGTGACAGCAGTGAAAGGAAAAAGTTTTAGCTACTTTCCTCTAGTATTCCTGTTTGACATAAAATCCATCGAAGAATAAATTATCGGCTCTTGCTTCGGCAATAGGTTCTTTTTTAATATCCATTCGTTTAAAAAAGATGAAATGGGAAGTCGGTGCGTTACGCCAGAACTTGGTTATAAAGCTATCCCGACACTGCCCCCGCAACGGTAAATAAGAATGTTTGGCAGGTTATGCCACTGTGTAATTTTTTACATGGGAAGGTAGCCAAATAGAGCAGCTGTTTAAATACGAATAAAAGCAATAGCTCACTTATGAGTCCGGAGACCAGCCTATCGCTATGCAGACAAACCACGGGGTGTGGTCTTGTGCTGATCGATGGTTGGTAATTGATAATTTATTATTGATGTTTTTTAGCGTCATATTATTAATAGCGCCTGTCTGTTCGCTCTTTTACACCCCGTTTTTATTCACTTTATACGCTCGGGTGTGAGTGTAAGAGAGCTAAAATGAAAACGATAAATTTTACAGCTGTATTACTGTTATCAACTTTTCCCTATTATTTACAGGCCCAACCTCATTCTCTTATGGAGGAAGTCGTCGTCGGTGCTTCACATATTCCTATTGCGATTTCCCAGTCGGCTAATGCTGTTACCGTCATTGATAGAGAAAAAATTAAGCACCGAGCGGCTTTATCGGTGAGTGATTTATTACGTGATGTGCCAGGCCTTACGGTTAGCCGTAGCGGTGTTTTAGGGTCGGCAACACAAATTCGCGTACGCGGTGCTGAGGCGAATCATTTGCTTGTGCTTATTGATGGTGTTGAGGCTAATGATCCTTCACAAAGTGATGAGCTTAACTGGGGGACGTTGGCAGCCAGTGATATTGAGCGCATTGAAGTGATTCGCGGGCCACAAAGCGCCATGTATGGCAGTGATGCTGTTACAGGGGTGGTAAATATTATTACTCGCCGTGCCCATCAGCCATTGAGTGCCAGTGTTTATTCTGAAGCGGGTAGTTGGGCGACACGAAAAAATGGATTTTCTGTGGGGCACAAGAATCAGAAGTTTGATCTGAGATTGGGTGCTTCACATTTAGCATCGGATGGCGAAAATATTTCTCGTTCTGGTAATGAAAACGATGGTCATAAAAATACTAGCGTTAATTTAACGGCGGGTTGGGCTATCGATGATGGAATGCGCTTGTCTTTTGTTGCGCGTCACAATGATGGTAGAAGTGCGTTTGATGACGATGCAGATTTCGATGGTTTTATTGAAGATCAAAATAGGGTTTCTGAGTTTCGACATTCAACGATAGGTCTGCAAGGAAATTATGATTCTGCCAATAATCGAATAAAGCATAAATTACTTATTGCGCAGTCAAAAAATAATAATGATAACTTTGACGATGGCCTATTAGGAAACCGTTCATCAGCGACTAAAGATCAATTTCAATATGTTGGATCTGTATTTTGGGATGATAGTGCTCAACGTATTTCGTTATTACTTGAACATGAAAGTGAGCGCTTTAATCAAACAGGCCCATTTTTTAGTGGTGAAGGTGCAGGTAGAGATTTAAAGCGAGTTACTGATAGTGTGGCATTAGAATATCGTGTTGATGTAACCGATAGTTTGACTTTGGCAGCCAGTGGGCGCTATGACGATAACTCAGAATTTGATAGCGCAGAAACACTGCGTTTTGAGGCGAGTTACCATGTTTCGGATGAAACACGTTTGCGTGGTGCTTGGGGGACGGCAATTAAAAATCCTACATTCACTGAACGCTTTGCTGTATTTGGTTTCTTTGTTGGCAATCCTAATTTAATTCCTGAGGAATCTACTAGCTGGGAGTTGGGTATTGATCATGCTTTATTAAATGGCCGTATCAATTTAGGCGCTACGTTTTTTAATGCCGAGCTAGAGAATGAGATTAATGGTTTTGCAGCAGCGGCTGGAGGGAATTCTACAGCTGTTAATAAAGAGGGTCTTAGTCAGCGGCAGGGCGTCGAGCTAAGTAGCTTGGCAACCTTGGGCAATAATATATCTATTGATGTGGCTTATACTTATATTGATGCAGTCGAGTTTGATAGTAATAGTGGCCAAGATGTTGATGAGACAAGACGTCCTCGACATAGTGCTAGTGCGAATATAGCTTGGCAAGCAGCCTCACAATGGCAACTGAATGCTAATGTACAATACAGTGGTGGTCAGACAGATGTATTCTTTCCACCTTGGCCTGCTCAGGCTCAAACCGTTGGTCTTGATAAGTATACCTTGCTGAATCTCAATGCTAGTTACAGTGCTACCGAGCAGCTAAATATCTATGTCCGCTTAGATAATGTGTTAGATGACCAATATGAAGAAGTGTTGGGTTATCAGACCTTAGGCTTCGGTGCTAGCGTAGGACTGCGACTAAAATTACGCTAGTCAATGAATGTTTTGTGTTAGCCTAGGTTATTCAATAATAGGTCGCTATTAATAAGCTCTTTGTTAATGATTTTTTTATTAATAGGGTTTGATTAAGCGTGTTTAATTAAGCGTTTTTAATTAATAGCGCCTAGGCTAATTTTAATTAATGAATTCAGTTATCCCATGCGAATTTTTTTAGCGCCTATGGAAGGTGTTATCGATCATCACTTTCGAACCATTTATAGCGATATCGGCGGTGTTGATATTTGCGTAAGTGAGTTTCTGCGCGTTAATGATTTACCTATTTCCGAAAAAACTTTATTACGTGATTGTCCTGAGCTTAATCGTAGAGGGCTGAGTACTACGCCTAACGGTACGCCTGTGCGTGTTCAGTTGCTGGGTAGTAATCCTGAAACCTTGGCTGAGAGTGCTGCAATAGCCGCAGCTTTGGGCGCTTCGGCGATTGATTTGAATTTTGGTTGCCCTGCTAAAACGGTTAATAACAGCAAGGGTGGCGCAGTATTATTAAAAGACCCTGCGCGCATAAACGACATTGTGTCTCGTGTTCGTAAAGCGGTGCCTAGTCAGACACCGGTGACTGCAAAAATACGTTTAGGTTTTGAAGAGCGAAATCTTTATCTTGAAAACGCGAATGCCATTGCGAATGCTGGTGCGAATGAGCTTTGTGTTCATGCGCGCTCAAAAGCTGATGGCTATAAACCGCCAGCCTATTGGAAGTGCATTGCTGAGATTGTCGACGTTATTAATATTCCAGTAGTGGCTAATGGCGAAATTTGGAATATAAGCGATTGGCAGCAATGTAAGGAAGAAAGCGGTTGTGCTGATTTTATGGTGGGGCGAGGGTTGGTGGCTTGTCCCGATTTAGCGCTGCAAATTAAGGCGCATAATGAGCAGAGTGATTACCAGTCAATGGTTTGGTCCGATATTCTCATGTTGTTAAATCGGTTTTATTACGACACTAAAGATGCGTATCCATTACGCTTTCTGGGTAATCGCGTTAAACAATGGCTGTTTTATTTACAGATGCATTATCCAGAAGCTATTCCATTTTTCGAGCAAATTAAGCGTTATAAACAGCCTCATGAGTTTGAAGCCATTTTAGGAAAAAAAATGGCTTCTGATGAGTAAAGCTGTTGCACTTTTAACTCTCAACAAATGCACGCTCAATAACATAATGCCCTTGCTTGCCGTTGCGTACTTCAGAAAAGCCGCGCTCATCCAAAATAGCACACATATCTTTTAACATGCTTGGGCTGCCGCAAAGCATAAAGCGATCATCTCTTGGATTGGGTAAAGGTAATCCAAGATCGGCAAATAATTTACCACTGGTCATTAAGTCTGTGAGTCTGCCGGTATTACGAAATTCTTCACGCGTGACAGCCGGATAGTAATGCAGCTTATCTTTAACCAAATCACCAAAGTATTCATGCTCGGGTAATTCATTCTCTATGTAATCACTGTAGGCAAGTTCGTTGGTAAAGCGCACACCGTGAGTGAGAATCACATTATCGAATTGCTCGTATATTTCGTAATCTTTGATAATGCTCATAAAGGGCGCTAAGCCTGTACCTGTCCCAATTAAGTATAAATTCTTACCCGGTAACATTTGATCGGTCACTAACGTACCTGTGGGCTTTTTACTAACCAGTAGCTCATCGCCAATTTTCAAATGTTGTAGTTTTGACGTTAAAGGGCCATCTTCTACTTTGATGCTAAAGAACTCTAATTCATCTTCGTAGTTAGCGCTCGCTATGCTATAGGCTCTTAGCAGAGGCTTTCCATCTTGTGGAAGACCTAGCATAACAAAGTGACCATTCTTAAAGCGAAAGCCTGGATCACGCGTGGTTTTAAAGCTAAATAAAGTGTCGTTCCAATGATGGACGGCGGTCACTGTTTCGGTCATTAGGTTTGACATGGGCGTTTCCTCAGGGCTTATTAACTCAATTCAGGTGATAGTACGGCGTTTTTATCTATAGGCATAGCGGGATATAAAGATATAATATATCGGCTTTACCGATTACTAATAGCTTTTGCAGATAACGATGAGAGTGAGTAACAGAAAATGAGATTTACTTTACGGCAGTTACAAGTGTTCTTAGCGACGGCGCATTATCAAAATATTAGCCGAGCGGCCGATAGTTTATCGATGTCGCAGTCGGCCGCCAGTGGTGCGTTAAGGGATCTTGAGCAGCGCTATGATGCACAGCTATTTGATCGGGTGGGTAAACGATTACAGCTTAATGCGCACGGTCATAGCATTAGGCCAATGGCGGAATCACTAATGAGCGAAGCGCTAGAAGTGGAGGCCGCCTTAGAGCAGCGTGAGGCCGTAGGTAGTTTAAGCGTTGGCGCTACGCTGACCATTGGCAACTATGTTGCGATTCCTATTATTGCGCGTTTTAAAGAAGAGTATCCGGCGGTGGATATTCGTTTGCATGTTGCCAATACCGCGCATATTGCTGAAGAAGTATTAAATTTTGATTTGGATATCGGTTTAATTGAAGGTGAGTATTCTCATCCCGATTTATTAGTGGAGCCATGGTGCGCCGATGAGCTTGTAGTTTTTTGTGCCCCCGATCATCCCTTTGCTCAATTAGAACAACTAACAGATGAGCAATTAGTGGCAGCGCAATGGATTTTACGCGAGCAAGGTTCGGGCACACGTCAAACCTTTGATAGAGTGATGCAAGGTTTGTTAAATGATTTAACGGTGCACTTAGAGCTTGAGCATACGGAGGCCATTAAGCGTGCTGTCGAGGCCGGTTTGGGAATTGGTTGTCTTTCGGGTATTACTTTGTCGGATGCATTTAAGCGAGGCAGCTTGGTGCCTTTAGCCGTGGCAGATAAAGATATGAGTCGCCATTTTTATTTTGTAACGCATAAGAAAAAATTTCAATCGCGCAGCTTACAATCTTGGTTAGATTGCTGCCGCGCGGTTGAATAGTCATGTTTTGTTTTAATACCCTTAGTAATCCAGTCACTAAAATTAAGCTTAAGCTGCAAATAATCCTTTGATGCTTTCGTAGAACACTACGATAACGCCAATAGGTGTTATAAAGCGCAGCACTACAAACCAAACGTTAAAGAGGCCGTTGTTAACGCCAGTGACTTCTTTGCGTACGCGCGTATATCCGAGCCTCCAGCCTACAAATATAGCGATTAATAGCCCACCTAACGGTAGCATGATGTTGGCTGTTATAAAGTCGAGGGTATCAAACACTTCGCTAGAGAAAATACTCGCAACGCCACCAAGCCAGCATAATAGGGCGAGGCCAACAGTTGCTGCTATACGCGTTATGCCCAGTTTTTCTAACCAAGCAATACCGGGTTCTATTAAAGAGATAGATGAGCTCAATGCGGCAATGGATACTAAAATAAAGAACCCGGTGCCAAAAAACGCGCCGCCCCACATATCAGAAAAAGCGATAGGTAAGGTTTCAAATAGTAAACCTGGGCCAGAGCCTGGGGCTAAACCGCTGGCGAATACCAATGGAAAAATAGCCATACCCGCAATGAGTGCTATTAAGGTATCTAGAAAGGCAACGGTTACTGATGCGCCAGGAATAGATTGATTCTCTGGCATATAAGAGCCATAAACCATAATGGTGCCCATACCTAAGCTAAGGGTAAAAAAGGCATGGCCCATTGCCGTAAGTAATGATTGCCCAGTTAACTTACTAAAATCGGCTGAAAACATAAACGTGAGGCCGCGCATAAATTCGCCATTTTGATAAGCGTACCAAAGCAACATCAATAATAATAAAAAGAGAATGGGCATTAAGATATTGACTGCATTACCAATGCCGCGCGTGACACCTAAACCGACAATAAAAGCGGTGACGGAAATAAAGAGACTGTGCCAGATTAATTGACGTGTGGTGTCTTCTGCAAAAACGCCAAAGCCAGCGGCAACATCGGTCGGCGTTTTACCCATATAGTTGGAAGTGGCGCTTTGAAAAACATATTCCAACGACCAACCCGCCACAACGCTGTAATACATCAATATCATGATGCCGGCGGCGACACCCATAATGCCGATAAATGACCAGCCTTTACTGACACCGGCATTTTTTGCTTGAGCTAACATGGCATGTACCGGATTAGCGCGGCCTTTACGGCCCAGCATCACTTCGGCAATTAAAATAGGAAGACCAAGAAGCAGGATGCAAAGCAGGTACATAAGTACAAAAGCACCGCCGCCATTTTCACCCGCAATATAAGGAAACTTCCAGATATTACCTAAACCGACGGCTGCGCCTGTGGTGGCAAGAATATAAGTCCAACGGTTAGTCCAAATAGGATGTGACGACGTTTGTGAATCAGACATAAAGACGCTTCTTTGATGATATGTGTTTGTAATCAAGGGCTTGCAGTAGCTCTTGTTGATTTTTGGCTGGCTGAGCTACTCAAAAAACACACGCTTAGCCAATCTACTAGAAATTTTAGCGATTTATCGAAGGCTTAACTAGCGGGAATAATGCCTTGTGGCGGCTTCTTTACACTTTATTGTGGTATCCGCTTGTGTATAATCGCGCGCTGCTCAATTCCCAGCCTTTAAGGCTACCTGTATTCGATGGAGTTCCAAGTGACAGATCAATTAAAAACAAGACAGCTGCGCAATATTGCAATTATTGCTCACGTTGACCACGGTAAAACCACTTTGGTTGATAAGTTGCTAGAGCAATCTGGCACCCTTGATCGTCGCGATCAGGGCACAGAGCGCATCATGGACTCGAATGATCAGGAAAAAGAGCGCGGCATTACCATTCTTGCTAAGAACACGGCAATCAATTGGAATGATCACCATATTAATATCGTAGATACTCCTGGGCACGCCGACTTTGGCGGCGAAGTTGAGCGCGTATTATCGATGGTTGATTCGGTACTGCTATTGGTTGATGCGGTTGATGGCCCTATGCCTCAAACGCGTTTTGTCACGCAAAAAGCATTTGCGCGTGGCTTAAACCCGATTGTTGTAATCAACAAAATTGATCGTCCTGGTGCACGTCCAGATTGGGTTATGGATCAGGTCTTTGATTTATTTGATCGCCTAGGCGCAACCGATGAGCAATTAGATTTCCCTGTTATCTATGCCTCTGCACTAAATGGTATTGCTGGTTTAGAAGAAGACAATATGAGCGACGATATGACGCCGCTTTTACAACTGATCTTAGACCATGTGCATCCACCAAAAGTAGATGCTGAAGGTCCTTTCCAGATGCAAATCAGTGCGCTGGATTATTCGAGCTACGTTGGTGTTATTGGTGTGGGTCGTGTTACTCGCGGAAAAGTTGCACGTAATACACAAGTCACGGTTGTTGATTCAGAAAATAATACGCGTTCAGGTCGTGTGTTAGAAATTTTAGGTAACATGGGTGTTGAGCGAGTACCTGTAGACGAAGCAACTGCTGGCGATATTATTTGTATTACCGGTATTGATGCATTAAATATCTCTGACACTTTATGTTCGCCTGAAACGGTTGAAGCATTACCGCAATTGACAGTTGATGAGCCAACGGTATCGATGACTTTTCAGGTAAACGATTCACCGTTTGCTGGTTTAGAAGGTAAGTTCGTTACTAGTCGAAATATTAAAGAGCGTCTTGATCGCGAATTACTGCACAACGTGGCATTAAAAGTAGAGCCAGGTGAGTCGGCCGATAAATTTATTGTTTCGGGTCGCGGTGAGCTGCATTTGTCAGTATTAATTGAAACCATGCGTCGTGAAGGTTTTGAAATGAGCGTAGGCCGACCAGAAGTGGTTCAGCGTATTGTTGATGGCGTTATCGAAGAACCCTATGAGGCGGTTGTTGTCGATTGTGAAGAGCAACATCAAGGTTCAGTGATGGAAGCTTTAGGTTTACGTAAGGGTGATCTGAAGAATATGGTTCCCGATGGTAAAGGACGTGTTCGTCTTGACTATATTATTCCTGCGCGTGGTCTTATCGGTTTCCGTTCAGAGTTTTTAACCATGACATCGGGCACGGGTATTATCACTTCTATCTTTGATCATTACGGTCAAGTAAAAGTGGGTGAAGTGCAATCGCGAACTAATGGTGTATTAATTAGTAATGTGAAAGGCAAAACATTAGCCTATGCCTTGTTTAATTTACAAGGCCGCGGACGTTTAATGACAGACGCTAATATGGAAGTTTACGAAGGTCAGGTTGTGGGTATTCATAGTCGTGGTAATGACTTAACAGTTAACCCAACTAAAGCTAAGCAGCTCACTAACGTACGTGCCTCGGGTACCGATGAAGCGACGGTTCTTTCTCCGCCTATTCGTTATACCTTAGAGCAAGCGTTAGAATTTATTGAAGATGATGAGCTAGTAGAAGTAACGCCTGAAAGTATTCGAGTAAGAAAGAAATTTTTACTTGAGCACGAACGTAAGCGCGCAGCGCGCCCTGCAAAGGCTTAGAGATGAAAGCGCTTATTCAGCGGGTGCGCTCCGCCAATGTTGTCGTTGATCAGCAATTGATTGGCAGTATTGAACAAGGTTTGTTGGTGTTGCTTGCAGTAGAGAGCCACGACAAACCTGAGGCCATTGAGAAAATGGCACATAAGTTATTAAACTATCGCCTGTTTAGTGACGACAATAATAAAATGAATTTAAGTATTCAAGATATCCAAGGCGAAATTTTAGTTGTTTCACAATTCACCTTAGCGGCAAATACAGATAAAGGCTTAAGGCCTAGTTTTTCACGTGCGGCCGATCCTGCAATTGCTAGTGATTACTACGAACGTTGTGTCGAGCAATTAAAAGCATCATCACTGAAAGTTGAAACAGGAAAATTTGCTGCCGATATGCAAGTATCGTTAGTGAATGATGGGCCTGTGACGTTTATGCTTGAGACATAAATTAGAAACTAGCTGATTATTTTTTATAACATCTGACTTTATAATCTGGTGCATGATCAATATCTCCGACCGCTTCAAACCCTACCCGTTGATGAAAGGCGTGCGACGCGGGATTATCAGGCACGACATTCACTTCTGCCGTTAAAGGTAGCTTTAACGAGTTAGCCAGAATAGCCGCGTCATGATAAAGGCGCTTACCAATCCCTCTCCCGCGTGCTTCTGAACCGATCATGATGCGGTCAATATAAAGATGACGGTCGAATTTTTCTGTAAGCCAGGCATAATTTTTACTCTGATAGCTTTTTAAATGTCCTTCTCTCATTAAAATAAGAACGCCTAGTGATAGGCCATCTTCCTCGGCAATTAAAATTCTATCCGCAATCTTAATAAGATGACGCAAATCTTCTACACTCAACCCGCTCACGGCGGGTATGTTGTCATTATTCAGCGTTAATACCCACTCAAAATCTCTTTCATGAAATTCTCTAACATCCATCGACGTTACCTTTCAAAAAATTATCTATGCACAATGTTAAGACATATCGTAAAAAATAAGTTTCATCAAATCCTGTCTTCTTTTTTTACCTCATTATCCTTCTATTATAAAATTGAGGGATGTTAACTGTGGTTGACATAATAACGGTTGTTAACTGCAGTTAACACATGATAGAAATTCGAAAAATGGACATTTTCGTAAAATGGCTAGCTAGCCTTAAGGATCGTCGTGCAAGGGCGCGTGTTTTGGCGCGAATCGACAGGCTTGAAATGGGTTACTTTGGTGATGTGCGTCCGGTAGGTGAAGGCGTAAGTGAGTTGCGTATTTTCTATGGCGCTGGTTATCGGATTTATTTTATTCAACGCCATTCAGTATTAGTTATTCTTTTATCGGGTGGCGATAAGCAATCACAGCAAATGGATATTGCTAAGGCAAAAAAGACAGTAAAACAGTTGGAGGAATAAGCTATGACAATTAAAACAACGCGTTGGGATTCCGCTGAATATTTAAAAACGGATGAGGATGTTAAGTTATATATAGAGGCATGCATAGAAGAAGCGGGGGATGATCCTGCATTTATTGTGCATGCATTAGGTGTTGTTGCGCGGGCTAGAAATATGAGTCAGCTTGCGAGGGATACTGGTTTAACGCGTGAGGGTTTGTATAAAGCTTTATCGCCAGAAGGTAATCCAACATTTTCAACGGTTGCAAAAATTGCAAAGGCCTTAGGTTTTCAGCTAACCGTTCAGGGTATATAAGAAAAACTGAATAAGAGGGAGAAAGCGTTTTCTATAAATCATATTGAAGAAATAAAATATAAACTACATTTTCTCTAAAGCTTGTTCAAGCGTTAAACCAGAAAATTCTTGAGCGTTAAAATATTGACAATGATTATCACTGTCAGCGCTGCTTAACGTTGAATCTATAAACGCACCTAAAACCACGCCCGGTAACGCACTTTCCGCTGAGTTGTCTGCGTGAGGCCCGCCTAAATCTGTTCTACACCAGCCAGGATCCGTTAGGCTTAAAATAACATTAGTCCCTACAAGTTTCGTTGCAAGATCGGCTGTAAATTTATCAAGTGCGGCTTTACTGGCAGAGTAGGCGGCTTGCTGAGGGTCATCTTGAATACCACTTGTGGTATTGACGACTCGACCAAAACCGCGCGCTAGCATTTTTGGAATTAAGCGATAGCAAATAGTCGTGATAGCAATTACATTAACAGAATAGCTCAATCCAAAATCTTCAACCGGGCTGGCCCAGCAATCGGCCTGATACGGCACTTGAATGCCGGCATTATTTAAAACGATATCAATCGGCTTTCCTGTCGCGTCAATAGTATCTAACATAGCTACCACTTCGCTGTGATTTGCCAGCTCTGCAGATACACATATAACTTCAACACCTAAGGCTTCGGCTTCTGACTTAACCTTATTACAGTGCGCAACATTACGACTGTGCAGTATAAGATTACAGCCCTGTTGTGCCATAACTAGAGCAGATAAATAACCAATGCCACGGCTTGCGCCAGTAATTAACGCCCACTTTCCTTTTATTGAAATCATTGAATAGATACTTTTATAGAGAATTATTATGAATTAAAAGACGCATCATTTTTTGAGCTTTAAATGGGCCTAGTATAAAGTGATTAAAGCTCGCCGGCGTGTTTCATTACATGGTAAATATAATTTTGTTCCATAACACCGGTTAACAAATGCGCCCATGGGCCTTGAGCATAAACAGCAACGTCATCACCTGCATGGGTTTCTGATTCAAAAGGGACATTCGCTTCTTGACGATAGTTAGGTGCTTGGGGATTGTCATTGGCAGTGCTGTGCCGACCTATATTTGGGGGCGAGGTACGGTGGCTAAGCGATTTATGTTGGTCGTCATCTTCTGGGTTGTCATGTCCTGCGCCATTCGCATAGCTTAGGGTGGTATAGGGTTGGTTATCTGCAGCTAAGCTCAGATTATCATTAGGATTGCCTGCATGATCATTACCCTTAACAAATCCCAAGATAGGATTGCCGCGAGTAGGGTAGCCCGCGATTGTCATGGTATGAGAGTGATCAGCAGTAACTACCATGAGTGTTTTTTCGGCATCAATCAATTCGTTAGCGCGATTAATAGCTTCATCAAACTCAATAGTTTCTTCTAGCGCCCTATAGGCATTGCCCGCATGATGCGCATGATCTATGCGCCCAGAT
Source organism: Cellvibrionales bacterium (assembly GCA_018668095.1). Classification (GTDB taxonomy): domain Bacteria; phylum Pseudomonadota; class Gammaproteobacteria; order Pseudomonadales; family UBA7434; genus UBA7434. The sequence goes on along the minus strand of JABIQF010000025.1, from coordinate 2,306 downwards.
TCAACAATTAATAAAAAGCGTTTATGTTTTTGTAATAGTTGTAGCGCGGTTTCAACCATGGTGGTTAATGAGGGTTCATCTATTGAGTGAGCTATACGATCGGCTTCAAAATTTAAATGTGAGTCTGAAAATAAACCTAGCAAATGCTGGGTCTTTTTTGTATCAATATTATTGAGATCATTAGCAGAAGAAACATAAGACGATTTTTTATTATTAGCCAGCCATTCTTGAATTAAATGACGGCCGTCTTGACGCTCACCGTTATTATTGTCAGGTAAAAAATGTTTTCGACCACCACCTAATATCACTTCAATGCCGTTGCCATAATCAAATTCAATAAGCTGGCTAGCAATATCACGGCAGCCTTTTTTCTTTGCTGCCGCAGAAAGATCTTTATCGGATTCCCAGTTTCGCTCTGGGCTATGAGCATAGCTGGCTGCAGGTGTGGCATGTGTGATGGATGTCGTCGTCACAATGCCACTTGCCCAGCCTTGATCTTCGGCGGTTTCTAATAAAGTTGTTAAGTGGTATCCATTACAGCTTTCAGGATCGGCGCGAGTGGCTAAGGTATTAACGCTTATGACACCTGCTTTAGTTTTTGAGCCAGTCATCATGGCCGTCATGGTGCCTGCGGAGTCGGGGGTTTGCTGATTAGTATTGTAGGTTTTTGATAATCCTGAATAGGGAAATTTTTCGAATGAGAGTTGATACTCTTCACCGAGCTTTCCTTCTTTTTGCCCCGCATAAATCCTGCTGGCTGTAACAGTAGCAATACTCATACCATCACCAACAAATAAAATAATGCCTTCTGCTTTTTCAGTATTGTTTTTTTTATCCAGTGAAGCTTGCAGTTTCTGATTGGCATGATCGAAGCTTCCTGATGAAAAAGGATTCGATGATTGATCAGAACAAGCCACTAAAAAAGTGGCTGTCAATGACAGCGTCAATACCCATTGAGAATAATGTGATATTTTTTTGAGGACTAACATGTGAATTACCTAAAAGTATTTTTAAAGTGCATAAGAATTTCTGATTAAAATTAGTTATAAATGTGTTTCGGCGAAGGCTGCAAGCCTGCTGCGCTCTACGCCATTAACATGCATGATGGCGGCATGTTCAAACTGCTTACTCTTTTCAACTAAGTAGGTAAGGCCCGAGGTTAAGGGGGTAATATATTTATTATCTATTTGCGCTAAGTTGCCGAGTACAACAATTTTTGAATTGCTGCCTACGCGAGTGATGATTGATTTTAATTGAAATTGCGTTAATCCTTGGGCTTCATCAATAATAATATATGCGTTGTTAAATGATCGGCCGCGCATAAAATTAAGTGATTTAAATTGAATGTTGGCGCGTTCTTTAATGTATTCAATAGTCCCCATAGCGTTTTCGTCAGTGCCATGCAGAACTTCAAGGTTATCGTCAAAGGCGGCCAGCCATGGCGCCATTTTTTCTTCTTCTGTGCCGGGTAAAAATCCGATATCTTCTGCCATGGGTGGTGTTGAGCGCGCGACAATAATTTTATCAAAGCGTTTTTCTTCCATGGTGGCATGCAAGCCATAGGCGAGGGCGATTAATGTTTTTCCTGATCCGGCAGGGCCGGTCATTACCATCATATCGATTTCATTACGTTGAATAAGATGAAACGCCATGGCTTGTTCAAAATTACGAGGTTTCAAGCCCCATAAGTTTTGCAGCATGAGTTTATCTCTATCAAGATGTTCTAGATCAATGGTGTTTTCATTTATGCCGCTGACGTAACCGGCAAATTGTTGTTCGTCAAAGAGCAGCATGCTGGGATAGGCGTCGGGTGTGTAATTACGATTTAATTTGTGAGTGACTGTGCCATGATTCCCTTGGCTGCCTTGCCCACTATGAACCGTTTCAACATTGTCTACTTGCGACCAAAAATCACCTTCATACTGTTCATAACCTTTAGCCATTAATGAAATATCTTCAACGACTTTATCTTTTCGATAGTCTTCGACATTCTCTAGCCCTGAGCCTTTGGCTTTAAGGCGCATATTAATATCTTTGGTGACAAGGCAAACTTCGGTATCGTTATCTTGACCTTGCAAATGAAGAGCGACATTGATAATTCGATCATCATTGTAGTGGTGAACAGGATTATTTAAGAGAGGAATGCTTTGAGTATGCTCAATTAACTGATCTGGAAATATAGCTAATGTGCCTTTTGTATCGAGCGTGCTGGGAATATCGACCCCAGATTGGATTTGTTTGGGAGAGGCGTTAGCCAATATGCTATCTATTGCGTTAATGGCAATACGTGCCTCGCGGCTTACATC
>JABIQF010000181.1 GCA_018668095.1 Cellvibrionales bacterium | reverse complement strand
TATCACTTGATGAGATTAACAGTATGGATATGCCATTCAATGGCTTATCAATTTATAATATCTTATCGTTATAAGGGCCAAAGTAAAAAGCCGATTTAAGCGTATGTAAAATTTTTTCTTTAAAAAAATCGATAATAAAATTTAAAAGGTTATAGAGATGAAATATTTTTCTCCGCTTCTAGTTTTTATTTTAGGCTGGGCGTTACTGTTAGCGTCAAACAGTTTAGCATTTATTGGATTAACTAACGGCTTACTGCAATTATTATTATTTTTTTTGGTGGTATGCATACCAACATGGTTAACAAGTCGCATGTCCTATGTCGATATTGCTTGGCCTTGGGGCTTAGTCTTAATAGGTATAGTCACTTTATTATTGAATGAGGGTAATAGTGCTCGAGTGGTTGCGGTGAGTGTGGCTTATATTTTTGCGGGTGGCCGAATGGGAATAGGCGCGCTGCAAATGTGGAAGGCGGGAATGTTGAAGCGAGAGCTGCCACGTTATGAATATCAAAAGCATCGCTGGAAAACGGCTGGTAAAACAAACGTAACATTAATTATGCAGGTCGAAGTTATTTTACAAGGGTTAGCAAATGCTTCATTTTTAGCTATGCCGGCGTTAATTATTGCGACTAATTCAAGCAGTTCTATTTCGTTTTTAGAGGTTTTAGGTTTATCGATTTGGTTAAGTGCATTTGTACTTGAGTCTATTGCTGACAATCAAAAACTTGCTTTTTTAAAGGCTATGAAGAAAGAAGGTAAACGTAAACAAGTTTGCAATATAGGTTTGTGGAAGTATAGCCGGCACCCCAATTACTTTGCCGAGTGGATGGTATGGAATGGTTTGATAATAGCATCTATCCCATCATGGTTAGCGTTATATGAAAATGAGTCGTTATTGATTTGGTTGCTGCTTGGGTGCGGCTTATTGTTTGCATCAAGAATGATGTATACGACATTAGTTTATTACACAGGTGCAGTGCCTGCTGAGTATTATTCCGTGCAAAAAAGACCGGAATATAAAAAGTATCAAGAGGTAACGAATCGATTTTTTCCGGGTCCAAAAAAATCATAAATAAAATGGTTTATAGTTGTAGTTTTATTTACAGTTATAGTTAACGCACCATTGATTAAGGATTGATAATGAATGACATGGAGTATGCAGGGTTTTGGATTAGAACTGGAGCATCTTTAATCGATACTATTTTAATGATGGTGATTATTGTTCCTGTACTGACCATCATTTACGGTAAAGGATATTGGTCGAGTGAAGCAGTTTTTTTAGGCGTCTGGGATTTGCTCTTTAATTATATTTTACCTGCTATTGTTGTCATTGTATTTTGGATAGTTAAATCGGCAACGCCAGGAAAAATATTATTGGAGCTCAGTATTGTTGATGCTGAAACGGGTGGCAAGCCCAGTAATGGACAGTTGATTGGGCGCTATTTTGCTTACTATATTTCGGTGCTTCCGCTGATGCTTGGCTTTATATGGGTGGGTTTTGATAAGTGTAAACAGGGATGGCATGACAAATTAGCGGGTACAGTAGTGGTGAGGCTGAGCTAATGCTAGGTTTTCTGAGTAGGCTAATAGTGCCATTTTTGATCATTTTTTGTGATATTTATTCCTATTGAGCCTTTTTCACTTTCTTTTACCGCTATCAGCTAGTTATTAGAAGGCTTTATCGTATAAAATCACGTCTTCGTTTTATACCCGACTTGGTGAACTCGGGTATATGTTTTTGAATTTCACCAACAAAATGAGTAAAGAAGATGAGCAAAGGAACAGTTAAGTGGTTTAACGCCGATAAAGGCTTTGGTTTTATTACACCTGAAGATGGAAGCAAAGATTTATTTGTTCACCATTCAGAAATTCAAGCTGGTGGCGGTTACGCTACATTGAATGATGGCCAGGCAGTTGAGTTTGAAGTTGGCCAAGGCCAAAAAGGTCCTTGTGCAAACAAAGTTGTTCCTATCTAAGCTTTAGCACAGATCAAAATAAAGCCGCCGAATGTTATGCATTCGGCGGCTTTTTTCGTTGTGGGGTTTGAGAGTTGAAGCCCATCGAGAGATAGCTTTAGTTGAGTATGGAAAATAGTCTTGGCGATAGCGTTTGATTTGTCCTTAGGTATAAAGCAGCTTCATTAATCGCTAGGCAATAAAAAACCCCAGCTCTTACGAGTTGAGGTTTTTTAAATTGGTGGAGACGGCGGGAATTGAACCCGCGTCCGTCAGCACTCTGCCATCGGCTCTACATGCTTAGATCCGCCTATTGATTTAATCCCTCGCGGCCCAGCGGGCAGGGCGATAAGAG
>JABIQF010000159.1 GCA_018668095.1 Cellvibrionales bacterium | reverse complement strand
AGCAGCAACTTTATATGATGAACATGCTATAGTGCAAAAAATATGGCTGCAAGCATAGCTTATATGCGCTTTAAGAACCCTTAAATTGTCTTAATTGCCACCGCTGTAAACTTATTGTTTGGTCCAAGAGTTATTGGATAATAAACGATAATAACACTGACGTTATACATTTAATGGCTGTAAAGCTGAATCCGGCGTACAAGAATAGAGGCACATAAACAATGAAAAATAGTATTCAGTGGCCACTTATTGGCTTTATTGTATTCGTATTCATTCAATCATTATTTTTTAAATTTAGCGGCTCTCAAGAAACCGTCATCATATTCACAACTATCGGCACTTGGATGCAATCCATCGGCATTTCAAACCACTATGCCAACGGCTTCGCTGCTCATGGTGGCCTTTTAATAGGCACCGTTGAGCTTATCGCATCCGTACTCATTATTTTGCCACTTACGCGCTTACTCGGCGCCCTATTAAGCCTTGCCGTAATTAGTGGCGCAATCTTTTTTCATCTTTTCACGCCGCTAGGTGTGAATCGTATTATCGACGCAGCCGGCAACACCGATGGCGGCGCTCTATTCTTTATGGCTTGCGGCGTATGGCTATGCGCCGCTGCTACAGCCTTTAATAATCGCCCAATCAAAAAGAATCCAATCCATTGAGTCAATTAACAGAAGCAAAAATTCGTTTAAAAACCGTATTAGGTTCATTTAGAATCAAACGGCTTCCCTCAAGAAAAAGCGAAACATTACAAGCATGGGATGCAGCTGATGAGTTATTAATCGATAACTTAGCGACTGAGCATGCGTTAATGTTAGATGAGCAAGCAAGTAACGGTAATCGTCTACTCGTCATTAACGACCAGTTTGGGGCTCTAACGACCGCATTACATCGCCATAAGCCTGATAGCTGGAATGATTCGTCAATATCGCATCTTGCGGCGCGCTTGAATTATCTAGAGAATTTTAAATCTGACACCAACGAAGCCCCAAGCTTCAATGCTATTGCCAGTACAGAGCCATTAAGTGGCAGCTATGCCATTGTATTAATCAAAATACCCAAAACGCTGGCATTATTAGAGCAGCAGCTCAGCTCACTGAATCAGCATATCAATAGTGACACTATTATTATCGCCGCGGGTATGACAAAGAATATTCATAGCTCGACACTGGCCTTATTTGAAAAGCATCTAGGCGAAACGACGACCTCAAGAGCCACTAAAAAGGCGAGACTTATATTTTGTAAAGTCGATAACAAGATTATTTCGTCTCAAGCAGCGTCATCATCAGCGCTAACCACCACACGCTATTTTGCCGACCCTCTCGACTGTGAACTCATAAGCTATGCCAATGGTTTTTCTCGTGATCGATTGGACTTAGGTGCACGCGCAATGATGCAGGCCATGAATGAAAACAGCTTGCCCGACGCAGAAAACATTGCTGATCTTGCTTGCGGCAATGGCGTACTCGGACTACACGCGCTAAATGCTATTGGCAAAGATATTAATAAGGCCGATAAGCAGCGATGCATTACGTTTATTGATGAATCTTATATGGCCGTTGCAGCTGCCACAGAAAACTACCAACATGTTATTAGTAATGCCGCTAAGCACAATATAGCACCTATATTTGTGGTCCAAGATTCTATCCAGAAACCAGATACTCACTATGATTGGATTATTTGTAATCCACCGTTTCATATTGGTACCGCAATGGATACTTATATTGCAAACCGTATGTTTCAACAAAGCTTTATTGCGCTTCAACGCAACGGCCAGCTATGGGTTGTCGCCAATCGGCACTTAAAGTATGAGAATCAAATCAAGAAAGTATTCAAGAATGCTAAAATAGTATTATCGAATAAGAAGTTTGTTGTTATCGCAGCAACAAAAATGTAACTCTATTCGCTGTCGCCTAGTTCAACTAGGCGATCAATTAATGGAAAATACAAAGCGCATTTAGTGTCGCTGACAGATTCGCCACTCAGCAGATCAAACTGAGTCACTGCGTTTTTATAATTGGCTAACTGCGCTGAATACAACTTTTTTTGCTGTTCAATAAAGTCATCTGTATCAGCTAAATCGCTAGGTGCTGATATTTTATAATCAATAATCCAACGAACATTGTCGCCATCAATAAAACTACGATCAATCACATAATGATAAACCAAAGAATCGTCATCGGCAGACAAGCATGACAACGGCCATTCACTCTTCCCCGCACGATGCCCAGCATCTAAAACCCACTGAGCTGTCACGCTATTAAGCACGGCATTAACAGCGCTTTTAACGGTGCTTATCGCTGCATCAATGTCTTGAGAATTAACACCAAGCTGCAATAAACGGCAGCGCCAAATAGCTTGCTGCCCTTGAATTGATTCTTCTGACTGCAAACAAAGCTTCGATTCAGCCAGCTGCTCAAAAACCTCATGCACACAGGTACCAATCATTGATGGTAACTGCGTCGACTGCCCTTCTTGGCTTTGTGATTCAGAAAGATAGCTGACATCGCCATCCATCGAACTCACTCTTTCAGCCTCTTGTTGAATATCCAATAAAGCCGATGCTATAGACTTTGCATTAATGCGCTTCAATAACGGGTAAGCTTCTGAATCGATTTCAGCAGCATCAGCATCTGGCATGGAATCAATATCTGACATGGAGTCAATAGCCACTGAAACTAATTCAGCTTTATCAGCGAGCGTTCCCCAGAGTCGTGAAAGCAATGCATTTGCCGTAGGTGCTTTTAACTCACCTTTATCATTTTTCGCCAAATTAGCCAGCAAGAATAATTTTGACTTAGCTCTTGTTGCCGCAACATAAAGTAAACGTGTAGATTCAAATAATGAAACACGTTTATTTTCATCGCGTAAAAACTGATATAAATCACTGCCCGTTTTAGCCGAAGCTGAACCAGAAGTAGAATAGTTATCACCTAGCATTAAACCCACGGCATCTAACGGGCAAAGAACTAACCCCGTACTACTGTCATCGAACAAGTGCTCGTTCCAACTTAATAACGGTTTGTCATCACTTGGCCCAACCCTGTCTAGCCCGGGAATAATCACTGTGTCAAATTCAAGCCCTTTGGACTTATGGATTGTCATAATCTGCACAGCAGGCACAGCATCTGAATCTACCGATACAGCAAGGTCACTGCGGGTATAAAGACGTTTTAAACTCTTCTGCAGTAGGTCGACACTAAAACAGCTGCCATTACTCTGGCAGTCTTGCTCAAGCTTTTCAAATAAATCAAAAAATGCGACTGCCGATTCTCGATCATCACCATCAAAGCTATGGAAGGCCAGCAGAGGTCCTTGCAATTTAAACCAAGCCGCTTCAACCCACTGCCTTAAGGCTTTTCTACCGCGTTGCTGCCAAAGCGTTGAGATTGTTTTTGCTAATAAAGTTAAGCGATGTCGGCCCTCTTCACTTAACCCTTGAATGGCCAGATGAAAAACACTGGTCTCCTGATAACTCAACAAATAATGAACCACTGCATTTAAACAAGGCTTTGATCTTTGTTCTTCATCAAGAGGAGCATCAACTAATTGTTGTAAATCTAACAGCGATAAACCACACCAAGGTGCACGCAGCACAGCTAGCCAGGCAATATCATCGGCTGGATTACACAAGGCGCGCGTCAATGACAAGCAATCCATAATGACTTCACGGCGCTGCAAGGGATCTAGATCGACACCATGCCAATCAATACCCGCCTCATTTAAAGCAGGAATAATGTCATCTAAATGCGTTCTATAACGAATTAATATAGCGATTGTATTTTGCGGTGCAATGCCTTGCTGCTGGCTAATAGCATTAACAATAGTTTGCGCTTCAGATAAACGACCTTGTTCATCAGAGCTAACGAATAACTGACAGGCAGAATCATCTTCAGGAGTAAGTTCATCGCCATCAATACTCTTGGCATTGGAATAAGGAACCGCACCACGAGAAATATCGATAGTACTTGGAAAAGCATCAATAAAATGACGGTTATTCCATTCAACTATTGCAGCTGTTGAACGAAAATTCTGCACCAGCTCAACAGAATGTAAAGGTAAATCACCTACGCCCGAAGCTTTAGCCGTTAGAAATAAGCCTACTTTTGCCGCACGAAATCCATAAATAGACTGCATGCCATCACCGACAACAAAGAGTGTTCGTGGATGCTCAGTACTGTTTACATTATCTTGATGCCATTCGGCCGTTAACGCTTTGAGTAAATCAAATTGCGAAACCGCTGTATCCTGAAACTCATCAACTAAAATATGACGGATACTTTGATCCCACTTATAACGAACAGCACTTGATTCATCACTATCGTGGTCGGCACCACTTAAGGCCCGCAACGCAGAGGCCGTTATTTCGTTATAGTCACACTGACCATTTCGACCAAACACCAATCCTAAATGTGCATAAAGATGAACGAGACAAGTGGTAAGCGGTTCGAGAATATCCCAGTGCTCACTCTGATAACCAGTAATCGGCAGTGAAGAAATAATTTCTAAAGCGGTGAGTAATTCAGGCTGCGTTTGTATTTCAGCGAGCAAACTTTGCATCACTTCTTTTCGCTGCTCAAAAACAGCTT
>JABIQF010000026.1 GCA_018668095.1 Cellvibrionales bacterium | reverse complement strand
CGACACCCTCTAGCACATCTACCGTAAGGCCTAGACACCAAGCGAAAACCATACCGATATGAAACGGCGCGGCAACCACCCAATAAATAACGATGACCGCCGCAAACTCAGGACGCAGCCATTGTGCCCAATCAGGTAAAGGCCAAACAGTAAGTACTAACGCGGCTATGGCACTCACAGCCACTACACCCCAAGGCATTATCTCTGGACTATCGATACCACGAATCATAGCTTTACCATCGTGCAGTTAACCATTGCATAGTCAATCATCGATAGCGGTGACAAAGAAGAAAAAACATCACAGTGTGCGCTCGCCGGCAAACACTAACAACACGAAGCGACTGCGATCTAACTGGGCGCTAGGTCTAGCGACAACGGTTAAGAAAGGCTTGCCAGGATTTTGCTCTACAGACTCAACAACACCCACCGGATAGCCAACAGGGAATCGCTGACCTAAACCTGAACTCACTAATAAATCACCGGCTTTAATATCGGTAGTGGCTACAACATTCGGCAGCATTAACGTATCGATACGACCAGAACCTTCGGCAATAGCACGCACACCGTTGCGATTAATTTGCACAGGAATCGAGTGGCGTGAATCACTAATCAAAATAACTCGTGCCTGCAGTGCGTTAACCTCAACCACCTGCCCCATTAAACCATAGGCATCAATGGCGGGCTGGCCCACATACACGCCATCATCAGCGCCTTTATTTATCACTATTTGTTGTTTGAGTGGATCAGCAGAAACATTCACAAGCTCGGCAATTAGCACACTGTCTTGCAATACCGTCGATGAACTGAGCAACTCACGTAAGCGGACATTTTCTGCCGTTAAAGAAACAAATTTTTGCAGTTTGCCGTGCAGAATACGCGCCTCACTGTGCAAGCGCTCATTATCAGCCATTAAGGTTTCACGCGAGGTAAAGTAAGAGTCCACCCCCTGCACAACATTACTGGGGCTGTTTGCTAACCAATAAAAAGGAATGGAAACGTAAGATAATGCAACGCGCGTGGTACCGGTTAAATTTGTTTTATAGTCGGCTGCAATTAAAACAAGCGAAAGGATGCCCAACACTAATAAACGTGCACCAATTGAAGGGGATTTTCCAAAAATGGGCTTAATCGTGTATCTCCGATATCAACTATTGACCGTTTACATTCATGGGTATTGGCCATGAATGTTACCAATAGTTGCTATCTATAGTTGATATTAATGACAACTATCAACGGTAGTTATTAATCCGTCGATAGAAAATCGATATTGTACTGATCCATTAACTCCAATGCCTTACCGCCACCGCGGGCAACACAGGTAAGAGGATCTTCGGCAACAATGACTGGCAGGCCCGTTTCATTCGTAAGCAAGCGATCAAGCCCACGTAGCAAAGCACCACCACCGGTAAGCACAATGCCAGACTCAGCAATATCAGAAGCCAACTCAGGCGGCGATTGCTCTAACGCACCTTTAACGCCTTGAATAATAATAGTTAAGGCATCTTGCAAGGCTTCCATAACTTCATCACTGTTCATGGTAAACGCACGCGGCACACCTTCAGCCAAGTTACGACCACGTACATCAATTTCACGTAATTCGCCGCCACCCATCGCCGTACCAATTTCTTGCTTAATACGCTCAGCGGTCGCATCGCCAATTAAACTGCCGTAGTTGCGACGCACATAAGCGACAATGGCTTCATCGAAGCGATCACCACCGGTGCGAACCGAATCAGAGTAGACCACACCATTCAACGATAAGATCGCAATTTCAGTGGTACCACCACCAATATCAACCACCATTGAACCGCTGGCTTCTTCAACCGGCAAACCTGCGCCTATGGCAGCAGCCATAGGCTCTTCAATTAAGCGCACTTCGCGAGCACCCGCACTTAATGCCGACTCACGAATCGCTTTGCGCTCAACTTGGGTAGAATTACAAGGCACACACACCAGCACACGAGGACTAGGGCGAATAAAACTGTTTTTATGGACGCGAGAGATAAAATGCTGAAGCATTTTCTCGGTCACCTGAAAATCAGCGATAACGCCATCTTTTAATGGACGAATTGCCATAATATTGCCCGGCGTTCGACCCAACATACGTTTAGCATCGGTGCCTACAGCAGCAATCGTCTTTTGGCCATTATGTATGCGAATAGCCACTACCGATGGCTCATCAAGCACAATACCCTGCTCTCTCACATAAATTAGTGTGTTGGCGGTACCAAGATCGATCGATAAATCGTTAGAAAAAAGGCCTCGAATGGTCTTTAACATAAAAATACAGTCTCTTTTTTTAAAGGATGGCAGCTTATCAAAATCATTCCGTCATAATGGCATGGAGCCGACTGAGAAATAACATGCTTTTTTAACCAAAGTGCTCGTCTAATCTGACAAAGTCTCTCGTTTTTTGGCACAATCCACTTCGCCATTTGCCTAAACGGGACTATTAATGATCAGTGAATTTTTAAGCTCCCTAAGTAATCGGCAAACTGTAACAATGGCAGGGATTTAGGGCAAGGCTGAAATGTGATAACTTAGCGCTTTTATTGGTTTTAACGGCGATTGTTTAAAATTTATAAGGTAAATCTGGATTCATAATCACTCTCACCAGAATACCCCTTATTCAACGACCACTAACGTGACTGCCCAGCGGCCAATATAGACTGAAATCTGAAACGACAATGAGTATAAAAGCACCATGACAATTACACCCGAACAAATTGCCATTACCGCAGGTCTCGCCAAATTAAAAATTGACGGCGATGAAGCGATTGAAGTCGCTAAGCGCATTGGTGCCATTCTCGAATTGGTCGATCAAATGCAAGCGGTTGATACCAGTAATGTTGAACCCATGGCTAACTCACTCGATGCGGTCCAGCGACTTCGTGTCGATGCAGCCATTCAGCCTGAAAACCCCATTGACGTTCGAGATACGCTGCAGCAAATTGCACCGGCTACAGAAGACGGCTTGTATTTGGTCCCTAAAGTGATTGATTAGCTGACTAATTATTAGCCAGCTTACATAAGCGCATTCGATAATAGACTTTCTTAAATCATTAAGAACCTTTTTACCCACAGATATCACAGTTGCCAATGAAACCCTTACACGAACTCACGATTGCAGAAATACAATTATTACTGCAACAAAAACAATTTTCTTCTCGCGAAATTACGGGTCATTTTCTTGATCGAATTGCGCAGCAAAACAGCATTTACAACTGCTATATCAGCGTCGATAACGACGGCGCACTCAACGCTGCCGATGCCGCCGATAAAGCTATTGCTACTGGCGCAAACGGGCCGCTGCTCGGCGTACCGTTCGCCCACAAAGATATTTTTTGCACCCAAGGCGTAAAGACCACCTGCGGTTCAAAAATGTTAGATAACTTTATTCCGCCGTATGACGCTACTGTTGTGGCCAAAATGAAAGCCGAAGGTGCCGTTATGTTGGGTAAAACCAATATGGATGAATTCGCGATGGGCTCATCTAACGAAACCAGTTACTTCGGTTCAGTTAAAAACCCCTGGGACCTCGAAACCGTTCCGGGTGGTTCATCAGGTGGCTCAGCTGCAGCCGTTGCCGCAAGACTCGCCCCCGCTGCAACTGGCACCGATACTGGCGGCTCCATTCGTCAACCCGCCGCACTGTGTGGCATTACAGGCTTAAAGCCTACCTATGGCCGCGTCAGTCGCTACGGCATGATTGCATTCGCCTCTAGCCTTGACCAAGCCGGCCCGATGACGCGCACCGCTGAAGACGCCGCTATTTTGCTTAACAGCATGTCTGGCTTCGACGCCAAAGATTCTACCTGTACTGATATTGCCGTGCCGGATTACACCGCCACATTAAACCAATCGATTAAGGGTTTAAAAATTGGCATACCCAAAGAGTATTTTGACGAACGCCTAGATGCGACCATGGCGGCTACTGTCCAAACCGCATTAGCCGAACTCGAAAAACTCGGCGCCATATTAGTCGATATTGAATTACCTAATTCAGCGTTATCGGTACCTGCTTACTACGTTATTGCACCGGCTGAAGCCTCATCTAATTTATCGCGCTTTGATGGCGTTCGTTATGGCTACCGCTGTGACAACCCTAAAGATTTAGAAGATCTTTATACGCGCACCCGTACCGAAGGGTTTGGCGAAGAAGTAAAGCGTCGTATTTTAGTTGGCGCTTATGCATTGTCTGCCGGTTACTACGATGCCTACTATCGAAAAGCACAACAAGTGCGCCGCTTAATCAAACAAGATTTTGTTAGCGCCTTTGAAAAAGTCGATATTATTGCTGGGCCTACCTCACCTTCACCGGCGTTTAAATTTGGTGAAAAAGGCGATGATCCTGTCGCCATGTATTTAGAAGACATTTATACCATTGCAGTGAATTTAGCTGGCTTGCCCGCTATGTCATTGCCTGCCGGCACCATGAACAATATGCCTGTGGGTTTACAATTAGTTGGCAATTATTTTGCCGAGCAACAATTATTAAATACCGCGCATCAATTTCAAACTGTCACCGACTGGCATCACCAGTCACCCGTAACAGAATAAAAAGCAGAGTAAATACACAGCGCCGGTAATTTAACATTCAACTATTATTTTAAGACAAGGTTACAACGATATGCAGTGGGAAACCGTGATTGGCTTAGAGGTACATGTACAGCTATCCACCCAGTCAAAAATTTTTAGTGGCTCATCAACCGCCTTTGGCGCCGCCCCTAATACACAAGCCGACGTAGTCGATTTAGCGCTACCTGGCACCTTGCCAGTGGCCAACCTTCAAGCGTTTAAAAGCGCCATTATGTTTGGCTTAGCAATTGATGCCGAGATTGGTAAAGAGTCTGTATTTGAGCGTAAAAACTACTTTTACCCCGACTTGCCTAAAGGCTATCAAACCACGCAATTAGAAAAACCTATTGTCGGCCTCGGCTACATTTCAATACCCACAGCGGTTGAAGGCGAAATCAAACAAGTGCGTATTCATCATGCTCACCTTGAAGAAGATGCAGGTAAATCACTGCATGAAGATTTTCATGGTATGACCGGTATTGATTTAAACCGCGCCGGCACACCGCTTATTGAAATCGTTTCTGAACCTGACATGCGATCATCGGCAGAAGCGATTGCCTTCTTGAAAAAAGTGCATGCCATAGTTACTTACTTGGGCATATCCGATGGCGATATGTCCCAAGGTTCATTGCGCTGCGATGCCAACGTATCGATTCGCCCAATGGGTGAAGAAAAATTAGGCACACGCACAGAAATAAAAAACCTTAACTCTTTTCGTTTTATAGAAAGAGCGATACATGTTGAGGTCGATAGACAAATTGATTTACTCGAAAGTGGCGGCGTAATTAAACAAGAAACTCGCCTTTACGATAGCGATAAAAACGAAACACGCAGCATGCGCAGCAAAGAAGAAGCTAACGATTATCGTTACTTCCCCTGCCCTGATTTATTGCCCGTTATTATTGATGATCAAACCATTGAAGAACTACGCGCTATTATGCCCGAGCTGCCTGAACAAAAACTGCAGCGTTTCCAAGAGCAGTTTTCGTTGTCGGCTTACGATGCCTCAATACTAACCGAGCAACGCAGCATTGCAGAATTTTTTGAAACTGCCACCACACATTGTGGTGATGCCAAGCTTTCTGCCAACTGGGTGATGGGTGAGTTATCGGGTTATTTAAACAAACATGATTTAACCATTGAGCAATCGCCCGTCAGTGCCGAGCAATTGGGCGCATTAATTGGCCGCATTAAAGACAATACCATTTCAGGTAAAATCGCCAAGCAAGTGTTTGAAGCCATGTGCTCAAACGAAGGCAGCGCCGATGAAATTATTGAAGCCAAAGGTTTAAAACAAGTCAGCGACAGTGGCGCTATTGAAGCCATGGTCGATGAGGTCATCAATAATAGTCCTGATCAAGTAGCGCAATACCGTGCCGCCGAACCAGACAAGCGTAAAAAACTCATTGGCTTTTTTGTTGGTCAAATAATGAAAGCCTCTAAAGGCCAAGCCAACCCTGGTCAAGTGAACCAGATTTTGGCGAAAAAGCTCAATGCTTAGCAATACACAATCAAACAACCATCGTTTAAGACAACGTTAAAGGAAATAAGGGCAGTATCATGGCTTTAAAGAAAGACAAAGAAAAAGTAATTGATCCCGTTTGGGGAGAAGAACGCATCCGTGAGTTTTTAGACTTACAAGCACCTAACGGTGAGAATGCTGATCATCATAAAGTGCTCAAAGCCTACCAAAGCATGCGCCCCGAAGATTTTGTCACTTTTGTCGATTTTTTTGCAGCTGCCAAAGGTGATCTTGATGCTAAAGATCTGCAAGGTAAAACCGTTTCTGAATTAATTAGCACGCATCGTTACAGCCAACCTTATTTGGATGCCATCGCTAAACATCGATAACTATCATCATGCTTGTGACGTTTATGGGCTAAATACGCGCCCTTCGCCGATCACAAAAGCACCCCACCACTAAATAAAATCGTTATTTTTTTAACCGCTTATAACAGTGTTTTTTTTTACTGTTTTAAGCGGCTGCCTGTATTTTTTTCTTTATGAGTAAGCACCCTTAAAACGCACTAAAAGAACACAAACCCAAAAAAACAGCACAAAAATCGATCATAAAACTTATAAACCTATAATTTTATACAAAAAAAACAGCCGCTTAGGCGCACCATCATGGTACTTTTTAGTTGCGTCGAATTAATCTTCGCAACAAAATTGTGATTATTTATTTTTTTAGCAAAATTTTTTTTCTGTTTAAAACTAAAACTTGAGGTAGAAAATTATGAGTCTAATACAAATTGTACGTATAGTAGCCGTTGCAGTAGCTGTGATTGGAGCGTTTGTAGCGATCCCTGAAGCAGGTTTGATTATGGCAATTATTGGTTTAGTCATTGGAGCTATTGGTGTTGATGCAGATCGTGCCACCGCTTTTCTTGTTAGCGCTGTAGCGTTATCAGTTGTTGCTGGATCACTCGGTTCAATCCCTGTAGTAGGTGAGTATGCCACTTCTATTCTAGGCAATGCTAGCGCCATTTTTAACGCTGGAGCAGTTGCAGTTATCGTTATGGGTATTAAAGACCGCGTAATGGAATCATAAGTACTGCTAATTAAATAAGTACTACCGATAAAAAAAGGCTCGCTATATGCGGGCCTTTTTTTGATGAAAACTTTCTATCTATAATCTAAAGCCCACTTCCCACACTAACCATAACGCGCATAAATCGCTTCTTTCTTTTTCGGTTCAATATTCACTTTGGATAAGTCGCCATTAATATGCGCAAGAGATAATAATCGTTTATCCATAACCGCAAACCATACGCTGGGAATATACGCCATCAAATACATACCAAAATAACCGTTAGGCATTTCAGGAATATTCGGAAAATTTCGTAGGCTCTGATAACGACGAATAGGATTCGCATGATGATCCGAGTGTCGCTCAAGATTAAACAGCATGATATTACTTAAAATATAATTGGCATTCCATGAATGATGCGGCTGACAGCGTTCATAGCGACCATTATCTTTTTTCTGTCGCAGCAAACCATAATGCTCAACATAGTTAGCCGAAGTAAGCTGGAACCACGCCCAACCATTATGCATCGCTAAAAATGGCAACATAATCCAACCAAAAGCGAACACCAAAGGACCTTGTAAAATCACAGTTAAAAAATAAGATTGCAAAATTTCATTGTGGATAGAAAATGTTTTTTTACCCTGTTTTTGTAGTCTCGCTTGCTCTAAACGCCAGCCCCGTTTTAAATTTCCCGGTATTTCACGTAAGGCAAAAGCATAAATGGATTCACCCATACGAGAACTCGCCGGATCTTCTGGCGTAGCTACAGCCACATGATGACCACGGTTGTGATCAATACAAAAATGTCCATAGCCAAGCACCGCCATGCACACTTTAGCCAGCCACTGCTCAATAGACGTTTGCTTATGCCCTAGCTCATGCGCTGTATTAATACTAAAGCCGCTGTAGCCGCCAGCAACAATCGCCACAACCGCAACAGCCCACCAACTTAAATCGTTAGACCCGACAAGATAAGCCGCAGCAATTAATACAATAATATGCATTGGAATAGTGGCAAATGTTAAATAGCGATAGTAAGTATCCGCTTCAAGCTGAGGAACGATTTCTTCTGGCGGATTATCGTTATCACTACCAATAATACTATCCAAAAACGGTACCACTAAATAGATGAGTAAAATGGGCAGGCCGAGCGTCCACTCCAAACCTGTTTGCAAATAAATAAACATACCCATAAGCGGAACGGCAGGCATGACAATAGACAACAGCCAGAGATAACGTTTTTTATCTTGATAAGTGATAAACCCAGCGACTGGATGTGTTATTGAAAATGTTTTCATGCGACTACCCTACTTTATGTGACAGCTTAAAGTAATGGTAATTGACTTCCCTCCCTACACAGGGGTTAAATAGCATCTATTAAAGGGTTATATACCATCAAGTAGCAGGTGAAATACCATCATCTGAAGGGTTATATAGCCTCACTGCCCAATAAGAACCCTTTTGTTGAGGCAATAGAACCCTTAAGGAGCGGCCATGCACCAGTATATTTTCTCTCACATTGTTGAGCTTCTTGATGAAAAAGGCATCTCAAAAGAAGACTGGTTAAGCAGTCTTAATAAATCGGGCACAGACAAACCGGATATAGATAAATCGGGCATTGATATTGAAAACACACCTTTTTTAACCGCTGTCCAAGCCGACCAAGTGTGCAGTGTCGCCATTCGATTGTATGGCGAAGATAATTTAGGCATAAAGGTGGGTAGCCGATTAAAGATGGTATCGCTCGGCATGTTTGGCTACGCGCTAATGACAAGCTCAACAGTAGAAGACATTCTTAAATTACTCTTACGCTATAACCGCGCAGTACTGCCCAGCATGGACATTGAGGTAGAGCGTGTCAGCTCTCATGTTCAGCTGAAAAGTAAAGGCGACCACTTGCCGCCAGACTTAAGTAAGTTTTATACAGATACACTGTATAGCGGCCTATTTGAAAACCTTAAAGTGTTAGCGCCCCACTGCCTCAGCAGTGCTCAGCTTCACTTACGATATAAAGAGCCCATTGACAGCAACCTTCACACCGCCGTATTTGGAGAGCAGATAACATTTAGTGCTGCAGATTGCGCCGTTGTATTTGAACAAAGCGCTTTATGCGAGCCTATAAAATCTTCCGACCCTATCGCGCAAGATATTTTTAGACGTCAGTGTGATCGAATACTGGCAAACGATACTCATGCGGGTTTAGTCAGCGAGCAAGTGACCCGTGAACTGTTATCCTTTCACTCACACTTTCCGACCAGTGCAGTAGTGGCACAACGATTAAGTATTAGTGAAAGTACATTACAGCGGAAGCTAGCAAAAGAAGGCACTAAGTTTCAGCAATTACTTGATCAAATTCGTTATCGATTAGCGTTAGAGTACTTACAGACCACCGATTTACCGATTGCTGAAATTGCGGCTTTACTTGATTACGACAACCCTGCGAACTTCCGTAAAGCCTTTAAGCGCTGGTCATCGACCACGCCCTCGAAAATACGTGACAACTTAAAAAATTAAACCATCAAATACAGTAGAACTACCTACTTAAGCCCTTCTAAAAAACCAAAAAAAGCGGGCTTAGGTTTTAAATCATCGTCATAAATAGTGGGCCAATCGTTCATCTTAAAAAACCGACGTATCCAGCTATCTCTATCATTGAACCCCCAAAAAGTAATACCGTACTGCTGTTCTTTAGGCACAATATCTCGATACATCTGTACAAGCTCTTGGTATTTTTTTTGCTGCGCCAACTTCATATCATTCGTGAGCGTTTTATAATTTTCAATACCGCCACCGCGCGAATCATCATGAGTATTAAAAATAATATCCACTTCTGATAAATGAATCTGCAAACCCGTTGCGGCTGCTCGCTCTAACGTTGAAGCAATAACAGTATTAGGAATATCCATACGGATATGCATTTGAAAACCGATACCAGAAATGGGTATACCACGCTTTAAAAAATCTTCGACCATTGTCATCATAGTGTCGAATTTCTGCATATCTCTTTCAGTATTAAAATCGTTATAAAACAATATAGCATCTGGGTCTGCCTCGTGCGCATATTGAAACGCTTTTTCAATATAGCGCTTACCCATAGTTTGATACCAAATGCTATCGGTTCTATAACCCGCGCCTTTTGTCACCAACCCTTCATTAACCACATCCCAGCCATGCACAATACCTTTATAGCGCCCCACATAATTATGAATATAAGCCTTCATAAAGCCATCTAACCATTGTGGATCTTGCTGTGCTTTTTGTACTACCCACTGCGGAGTTGAAGCATGCCAAATTAAATTATGTCCGAATAAACGCTGATCATGCCTTTGCGTATAGGCAACAACCTCATCAATAACTTTCCAGTTATAACCCTCTCTCGTTGGCATCACCTTATTCATCTTCATATCCAAACCAGTAGTAAAGCTATCAAAATGATACTGTTGTAAAGCCGCCGCATTATGGTCGCGCTTTAAATCATTTAAGCGAATCGATGAACCAATAGGAAAGTCGGCAGTATCACGCAAAGACGCCACATCGACTTGTGTTGTTGACACACACGCCGATAAAAAAGCCATACAAGATAAGAGGATTAAAGAGTTCTTCATAAGCTGTTACTCGTTTTTTATATTTATCAGCGATTAGAACATTATTGCTTGGCTACACTATTTGTAAATACTAATTTGGTAACAGAGTGTGTTAAAAAAATAAGCTGATCTAAGTACTCAAAAG
Source organism: Cellvibrionales bacterium (assembly GCA_018668095.1). Taxonomy (GTDB): domain Bacteria; phylum Pseudomonadota; class Gammaproteobacteria; order Pseudomonadales; family UBA7434; genus UBA7434. Next base: position 8 of record JABIQF010000026.1, on the reverse strand, counting down.
ATATCCGG
>JABIQF010000027.1 GCA_018668095.1 Cellvibrionales bacterium | reverse complement strand
TTTAAAAACGCAAATAAGTGACCATTAAAACTCGCCGCATAAACGCGGCTTGTAGAAACTAAAGGCGAAGCATCGACATCAACAATGCGATCAATCTCTGACTGCCCTTTGGCGATAGCGACTGGCTTATCCCAAATAAGATTACCATTAGTGATATCAACAGCCACTAATTTACCGGTTGCAAAACCCGTATAGGCAATGCCGTTTTCAATAACCGGTGTGGCCGTACCCCTTAACGTCAGAACGGGTGTATCGCTGGTATAAACCCATAGCTGTTCGCCGCTGTCAGCATTCAGGCCAATTAAGCGACCATCATAGGTTTGCACAATGGCTATGCCGCGGCTTGCCTGTGGTGCAGCGAGCACCTCGCCACGAACATCTTTACGCCACTGTTCCGATCCATCATTACTATTAAGAGCAATGACAACACCGTTAGCTGTCGCAACTAAAACCAAAGACTCACCAACACCTACACCGGCAGACAATGGCTCTAACTTTTGACGCCAGCTTAAACCACCTTGTAAACCATAACGTGATACCTGACCTTTAATATTAGCAACGTAAACACTGTCGCTGTCAAAACCCAGCGTCAGACGATCGTAACGCTCACCTTGTCCCGGCCCTATGCTCGCCGACCATTGAGAATTAAGTTTTGTCTTAGCTTCAAACTTCTCTAAAGGAAAAGGCTTACTTAGCTCGTCATCGCCACCCTTTGAACCACAGGCGCTTATCGATAACAGCACTATAAGTCCACACAAAGCGGTCATAAATCGAGATGCAGCTATAGGAGACAAAGCAACACGAGAAAACAATAATAATGACTGCGGCAACGTTTTAACCCTCTTTACAGGAAGCTGTACTAAATTAGTCTGGAATTATAAAAAGCTTTTAGCGTAAGTTAATTTCATCGCCAAAGTTTGTGGCGGCCTCATAACCAATGCCTGTACAGCCATTTCTGCTGCGCTATAAGCATCAACTGCGCCTTGATAATCTTCTTCATTGACCAGCATATCGCCTTTTAATTCCAGAAAAGCATGCGCAAATGCACCGGCATCTTCGCGAGACACCAACGCTTTCGCTTCATCGGCTTTATCTTGCGCAAACAATACTTTAGCAAGGCGTAATTCAGTCACCAAACCCATCTCGGTTGTAGGGCTATTGCCTAAGACCCAACGAAGCTCTTCTTCGGCAGTCTCTAAATCATTATCATTAACGGCTTGGCGCGCTTTTAAAAATGCCGCAAAGTTGCTGTAACCAGAACCGCTATAATTCTCTTTTAAATTTTCCGCCATAAAATCAACGGTAGCAATTTTAATATCGTCTGGATCTGTTTCAACGGCAGCAACAGCATCTAATAATTCTTGATAGGCAAATGAAGCGTTATCAATATTAGCTTGCTGGCTGTCTTGCCATGTGCGCCAGCTAAACACCAACGCCAAAGCAACAGCAATACTGATTAAGGTAGAAGAACCATTCTCTTTCCACCAATTTTTTAATAATTCAACCTGCTCATCATCTGTTCTGTAATCGCTCAAGTCTGCTCTCCTAAACTCGTCTAAATAATCAATTAAAAAGGGTTGATACTAGCTTATTGCTAAGCCAGCTAATAAATTCTCCAACGAGTCGGCAACTGAATATTGCGCTTGCTCGCCCTTCTGTAAATCTTTTACGGTAACACTGGCATTGGCCACTTCATCTTCACCAATAACAAAGGCAAAGCGTGCACCACTTTTATCGGCTTTTTTAAACTGGCTTTTCATACTGGTTGTCGCAAGCGTGTGCATAATTTTGAAGCCCGGCTTTGCATTACGTAAGCGTTCAGCGAGGTCAAAAGCAAATGTCTGTAACTGATCACCGGCAACAATAAAATAAGCATCAGGCGCATCACTGCCATTTAGCGATGCAAAGGCTTGCGCCTCTAACAATAGATAGAGACGCTCAACACCCATTGCAAAACCAATTGCAGGCATAGGCTTGCCGCCTAACTGCTCAACTAAGCCATCATAACGGCCGCCGCCACAAACCGTACCTTGCGCACCTAAATCATTACTCACCCATTCAAAAACGGTATCGTTGTAATAATCTAAGCCACGAACTAGTCGTGGATTATGTTCAACCTTAACACCTTGGCTCTGCAGTAAAGCATTCAATTGCTCAACACGCTGCAATGAAGCTTCGGATAAAAATCCTGCCATTTGTGGCGCGTCATTGAGCAACTTCTGCGTATCGCGATTTTTGCTATCGAGAATACGCATTGGGTTTAAATCTAAACGACGCAGGCTATCAGCATCTAAAGATTCTTTATGCGCCGATAAATAATCAACTAACGCGGCTTTATAGTGAGCGCGAGTATCGCTATCACCAATATTATTAAGCTGCAGACTGACGTTTTTATCTAGCCCTAAACGAGTCCAAAAACGCTGATTCAAAAGTAGCATTTCAGCTTCAACTTCAACTTCAGGGTAACCAAACACTTCGGCACCTATTTGATGAAACTGACGATAACGCCCTTTTTGTGGTTTCTCATAGCGAAACATTGGACCGCTGTACCACAGTTTTTGCGGCGTATTGAGCAAACCGTTTTCAATAACAGCACGCACACATCCCGCTGTACCTTCAGGTCTAAGCGCTAATGATTCATCATTGCGATCAGGAAAGGTATACATTTCTTTTTCAACAATATCCGTCACCTCACCAATGGAACGGTGAAAGAGTCGCGTACTTTCGACCAAAGGCATACGGATTTCACGATAAGCGTAGCTACTAAATACCTCTGCCACAGCTTGCTCTAGCCGTGACCAATGCCCCGATTGCTCTGGGGTGATATCGTGCATACCGCGAACGGCTTGAATTGTTTTCAATGAATAATCCTGACTCACTTAAATGACTAATGGGTTAAATCATTAACCTAATCTTGTTTTACTGCTCTTTCGAGTGCTTATCGGCTGCCTAGCACTAAGCGCGCGCTATTATCATCTCGATAGTCTGTAATAGCAAAAGGCGAACCATTTAACTCCAACGCAAGACCTGGCGCATTGCCTAAGTGTACGTCGAAAGGAAGATCACCTCTCACATCAATTTTTTTGCCCGCTCGCGCTAAATCACGAAATAACTGGCTTCCCGCCGAATCCGTAATATGCACCCAGCTATCTTCTTTCACACGAATAATCAGACGATCTTGCGGCTGATCTTGAGAAGACGAAGAAGTATCAATAGCGCTTGAATCAGTCATTAAGCCAGCACTTAAATTAGCCTCTACATTCGTGCTCACTATCGCCGCCGGCAATACGGCTATATTGACGGGTTCAGTAGCTGTAACATTAACAGACTCAGTAGTTTCAATAAGATCTGCTGCAGTTTCTAGCTGTGAAGAAATATCTGCCTCTTCAACAGTTTCAGCATCACGAACCTGCTGATTAACGGCTACCGAAGCCAACTGCCCTAAAGGTGCTGTTTGTATATTAAGCAACACATCGCTGTCTATTGACGCCTTAACATCATCATCTTGAATAGAATAAATCCAAGCAAAAAGCACAATGAACAGCAATGGTACAATAGCAAAGGCAGCAATTCGCCAAACAGTAGGACGAACAGCCATGCCAGGACCTGGTGATAAAACGGAATGGGCTGAATCGCCAGCTAAAACAGTATCAGCCGTTGTCGCATTAGCCGTAGCATCACGAACCACTGTTTCAGCCACACCGTACTCCGCTAACAGATCGTCTAGGTTTAAACCTAATCGCTCAGCGCAGGTACGCAAATAACCAATCACAAATAATTTGGCCGGCAGCCTATCGACTTGATGATTTTCTAACGCGGCAAGATGCCGCTTGGGAATACGTGTTTCTGTTGCTAAGTCTAGCAACGATAAACCTAGCTTCGCGCGTGCAGAAGCCAACTGCCCACTTTCGCCAGCGACTGATTTAGGCGTATCTGCTTTATCGGTAACCGTACCCAAAGCAGATTGTTTATCTTCACTTTCACTCATATTGCTGGCGACGTAGATAACCTTGGTATTCTCGAGAATTGGGATAGAGGTTTTTAAGCGCTAAAGCATAACTGGCTTCAGCGTTTGAATCGTTTAACTCACGCGCCAATTCAATACCAAGCAATAGCAATTCAGCATCGGGACGTAACACTACTTTACGGTAGCTTTGAAAGAAGCGCCAAGCATTGGCATAGTTTTTAGCTTCATAATTCATAATCGACAATTCACGCAAAACTCGCGTATTTCGTGGATTCAAAATCAATGCTCGCTCAAATGATCGCTGCGCTTTAGCAGCTTCTAATAGCTGCTGCTGACATAGACCCAGCATCACCAAGGCTGACTCTCGCTTCTCATAGAGAGAATCTTTAACAATAATTTGCAGCTGTTGTTCAGCTTCAGGAAAACGTTTTTGCTGGAATAAATAATTGGCATAATTAAAACGAAGACGTGATTCACCCGCGCCAAAATCAAGCGCTTTTTTATAGTGTGACTCTGCTAACTCATATTCGCTGCTGTACTGAAAAGTCAGCGCTAAGGCATCATGGACATCTGCTGATTTTGGGTCAATTTCATAGGCTATTTTTAAATGTCGACGCGCAGCTTCAAAATTGCGACTTAACAAATATTGTTTAGCGGCAGCAACCCGAGAAGCAATCGCCTCATCGGTGCTCACTTCTTTATCGAAACCACCACGCTGAGTCGTCACACAGGCTGATAGCGTCAGCAACAAAAGCAGACTTAGCCAAGCTCGAATAAAACGGGTGTTTAATAATACGATGGTATTTAGCTCTGACATTTATTCAGCACCTCCCACAATTCGTACAGTTTGTTCATCAGTAACAGCTTGAGCATTAAGGTAGCGCTCATTACGACGCGTACGATCTGCCACCTGTCCCACTAGCTGTCCACAGGCAGCATCGATATCATC
>JABIQF010000121.1 GCA_018668095.1 Cellvibrionales bacterium | reverse complement strand
CGATCTGCTATGGGAAGTCGCACAGTCCCTTTTGCTAAAACCTTTTATATTGATAGAGAAGATTTTCGTGAAGAGGCTAACAAAAAGTTTAAGCGTTTAGTGATTGGTAAAAAAGTGCGCTTACGTAATGCCTATGTTGTTATGGCCGATTCTGTCGTCAAAGATGCGCAAGGCGAAATTACCGAAGTGCATGTGACTTATGATCCAGCGACTTTAGGCCAAGACCCAACCGATGGTATTAAAGCTAAAGGCGTTATTCAATGGGTAAGTGCTGATACCGCTAAGCCGATTACCGTTCGCCTTTACGACCGTTTGTTTGACCAAGAATCACCAGAAAAAGCCTCTGATACTGAGACGGGCGAAAACGATTTTATGTCTTGTGTGAATCCTGATTCCTACACAGAATTAACGCACTGCGTTGCTGAGCCTTCATTGTTAGAAGCAAAGCCAGAACAAGTTTTGCAGTTTGAGCGCGAAGGTTATTTTGTTGCTGATCGCTATGATCATAGCAGTGAGACGCCGGTCTTTAATAAAACAATTGGTCTGCGCGATAGCTGGCCTAAGCAAGAGCAAAGTTAATTATTATGGCATTGCATTTATACAATACTCGTCACCGAGAGAAAGCGCTTTTTGAGCCTCAAGATCCGCAGCGCATTAGCATGTATGTTTGCGGACCTACGGTCTATAACCGTGTGCATATTGGTAATGCGCGTCCTGCTGTCGTATTTGATACCTTGTTTCGAGTGCTAAAGTCGCTTTATCCTGAAGTAATTTACGCCCGAAATATCACCGATATTGACGATAAAATTATTGCTGCGGCTAAAACGGCTGGTGAATCGATTGAGGCTATCAGCGCACGTTTTGCGCAAGCCTATTTTGATGATATGTCTGCTTTGCATAATCAGACGCCGACTATTCAGCCTTATGCCACCGAGCATATTGAGCAGATGGTAGCGATGGTGCAGCGTCTGATTGATAAAGGGCATGCCTATGCGGTAGATGCCGACCACGAGGCAGCGGGTCATGTTTTATTTGCCGTGCAAAGCATGTCTGACTATGGTCAGCTCTCGAATCGCTCCTTAGATGATATGTTAGCTGGTGCGCGTGTTGAAGTGGCCGACTATAAAAAATATGCCGGTGACTTTGTTTTATGGAAACCTTCGGCAGACGATGAGCCCGGTTGGGATAGCCCATGGGGTCGCGGTCGTCCGGGTTGGCATCTTGAATGTTCGGCAATGATAGAGACGCATTTAGGTGAGACCATTGATATTCATGGCGGTGGCCGCGATTTAGTTTTTCCACATCATGAAAATGAAGTGGCGCAAAGTCAGTGTGCACATGATGGCAAGTTATTTGTGCGTTACTGGATGCACAATGGCTATATTAATATTGATGGCGAGAAAATGTCTAAGTCATTAGGCAATTTTAAAATGGTGCGTGATTTACTCGATCATTATGCCGGTGAAACTTTACGTTTCGCGTTGTTAAGCGCCCAGTATCGATCAGAGTTAAGTTTCAGTGTCGATTTGTTAGATCAAGCTAAAGCTGCCTTAGATACCTTATACGGTGCTTTAAAGCAGGTAGAGCATGTTGCTGCGATCGCACCCTCTGACTTGAGTGAGCAGCCCGCCTATAGAGCGTTACTTGATGATTTGAATACGCCTATAGCGATTCGTGAGTTACATGGCTTAGCGAAATCGATGACTCAAGCAACGGGTACAGAGCAGGCGCAATTCAAGGGGCAGTTGCTAGCCTGTGCTGAGTTGTTAGGCTTGTTGCAGCAATCATACAATGATTGGTTCCAGCAGGCTGTGAGTGACGATGCTATGAGCGTTGAGCAAATAGAATCGTTAATGGCTGCTCGTCAACAAGCGAAGTTAGATAAAGACTATGCCGGTGCTGATAAGATACGCGCAGAATTACTGGCTGCCGGTGTTGTATTGGAAGATAGCCGTGAAGGCACAACTTGGCGTCGAGAATAGTTGAGTGAGTGCTTAAATGACGGCTTAATAGGCTCACAAAGTGTGAGTTTTAAAACAACTGAGAAAATTGTCGTTTTTCGGGCGGTTTCGTTTGACGATAGGCGAGTAGGTGAGTAGAATCGCGCCTCTTGAATTTAGGCAATAGTTTAAATCAAGTATGTCGGGGATTAGCGCAGTCTGGTAGCGCGCCTGCTTTGGGAGCAGGATGTCGGGGGTTCGAATCCCTCATCCCCGACCATTTTAAATCGGTCGGATTAGAGTTGTTGAGCATCTACTGCTTAGCCATTCCATATCACCGCTAACGAGTGCCTAGCACTGGTTTAAACGTTTCGAGTAATGGTGGGCGTAGCTCAGTTGGTAGAGCGCTGGATTGTGATTCCGGTGGTCGTGGGTTCAATCCCCATCGTCCACCCCATTTTCGAATAACTAACGCCGTTTAATGTCCTGTTACAACGGTACCCCAACTTCTTATGTTTCTTATATTGCCATGGCAGTATGTGTTTTTCTTATACCCATAAATCATCCCATACCGCATTTTTAAACGATTACTGTGCGTGTAATTTTGCAGAGAGTTTCTAAGAGCGGGGGAGTTATATTCAGAAAGGCTTAATCTGGAAATTGACTAGCGTTAAGCCGTGCAAAAGAAAAATAAATGGCGCGCCCGGCAGGATTCGAACCTGCGACCACCCGCTTAGAAGGCGGGTGCTCTATCCAGCTGAGCTACGGGCGCATAAAAAGTAAACGTTGGCTTAGGCGTTGGTGATGGTAACCATGCTAGCTAAACCGGCGCTGATTATAGGCGCTTTCAAATCATTAAGCACCTTGTTATTCATTTTCGTGTTTTTAACGTCGATGTTCTTAATGCTATCAACGCTCACACATATTTTGGCTAGCCATTAACCGCTTTAGCCGTTAAATCTTGAGTGGCTAAATACTCTTCATAAGTACCTTGGAAATCGAAAAGTTGCTGGTCTTTAATTTCAATAACACGTGTGGCTAAAGACGAGACAAACTCTCGGTCATGACTCACAAAAATCAAGGTGCCTTCGTAGTGCTCTAACGCTAAGTTTAAGGCTTCAATGGCTTCCATATCCAAATGGTTTGTTGGCTCATCCATTAGTAATACATTGGTGTCCATCATCATCAGCTTACCAAACAATAGGCGGTTTTTTTCTCCACCCGAGCAAACCTTCACTTGTTTTTTAAAGTCATCAGAAGAGAACAGTAAGCGTCCTAAAGTTGCTCTAACAATTTGATCGCCATGGCTTGGCTTGCGCCATTGGCTCATCCAATCAAAGAGATTCATCTCACTATCAAAATCAATCGTACTGTCTTGCGGGCAGTAGCCCAAGGTCGCATTTTCAGCCCATTGAATGGTGCCGCTCGTTGCACTTAACTCATTCATTAAGCAGCGTAGTAAAGTGGTTTTACCCGCGCCATTTTCGCCAATAATAGCGAGTCTAGCACCGGCTTCAAGAATGATATTGCCATTGGTAAATAATGTTTGCTCATCAAATTGGTGGCCAAGTTTTTCTAATACAACCGCTTGGCGATGAAGCTTTTTATCTTGGTTATAACGGATATACGGGCTAACACGACTTGATGCTTTAATGTCATCAAGCTTGATTTTTTCTAAACGTTTAGCGCGAGAGGTTGCTTGCTTTGCTTTAGAAGCATTGGCAGAAAAACGACTAACGAATTGTTGTAGATCGGCAATTTCTGCACTCTTTTTTGCATTTTCTGAATACATGCGCTCACGCGCCTGTGTCGATGCCGTCATAAAGTCATCGTAGTTGCCAGGGTAAATACGAAGCTCGCCGTAATCGATATCGGCCATATGTGTGCAAACAGAATTCAGAAAGTGACGATCGTGAGAAATAATGATCATCGTGCTTTTACGTTCGTTCAGTAAGGCTTCAAGCCAGCGAATTGTATTAATGTCGAGGTTGTTCGTTGGCTCATCGAGAAGCAGAATATCAGGATCAGAGAAGAGTGCCTGCGCCAGTAATACACGTAATTTTCTACCGGGTGCAATTTCGCTCATTTTACCGGTATGCAGTTCTTCTTCGATGCCTGCGCCTAAAAGAATTTCACCTGCACGACTTTCTGCGGTATAGCCATCCATTTCAGCAAATTCGATTTCTAATTCGGCTACTTTCATGCCGTCTTCTTCGGTCATATCCAATAAGCTATAAATTCGATCACGCTCTTGCTTAACGGCCCATAGCTCCTTGTGACCCATGATGACCGTATCGAGAACGGAGAATTCGTCAAAGGCATATTGATCCTGAGACAGGTTGCCGATGCGCTCATTGGGGGTAATGGATACATTGCCGGCTGTTGGCGTTAGGCTGCCGTCCAATATTTTCATAAAGGTAGATTTACCACAGCCGTTTGCGCCAATAAGGCCATAGCGGTTACCACCACCAAATTTGGCAGAAATGTTTTCAAATAAAGGCTTCGCGCCAAATTGCATTGTAATGTTTGCTGTGGTGATCAACAGAATTTACCTAATGTGGTGGAGGATTATCGACATCGTTCTAGGCCGCGTACTATAGGGATTAGTTGATTCATCGTCGAGTGATGTGTGTGGGAATTATTCATGCCCTGCAGTGATTTAACGCCTTTGGACGCCAAAACAGGCTG
>JABIQF010000028.1 GCA_018668095.1 Cellvibrionales bacterium | reverse complement strand
GTATTTATAATGAATAAAAAATGATCAGCTGACTGGCGTATCGCTGCGATATTATCGGCGCATTAACTGCCGCAATAGTGAATGTTATTTCTCATATACTGGCTGTACAGCTACGTCAGTCTTTTGATCAAGATTAATTTTTATATTGAATATTCAATAGCTTAACAAGATATCTAAAAGTACTTTTACTGCTTAATCAATCAGATATTCACTATCTAACCATCGGCCGATGGTATTGGGCACCACGCAATGCGAGGCATAATAGGTGTGCAGGCAACGAATGCGTATAAAGTTGGCTATACCACCAATGCCTCGCTTTTGCAGGGCATCATAATAATTCTGTTCAACCAAACGCGCTTTAATTTCTGCCGACATATTAGTATCACGCAGTTGAATAAACTGCTGATGATCGGCAATCATCGATGCTTGCAATGTTTCACTGGCATCAATTTCAAGCTGCATTTTAGCAATTAAGCCACCCGCTTCTAATTGATCAATTTTATAATTCAGTGATTTATCCACTAACCAAAACATGGTCGGAAAAGGCTTGTCGTCAACCAAACTAGCAACGCGAATCACTGAAGGATGCCCTTTTGCATCTACGGCTTCTACTGCTTCTAAGCCACGCGGTTCTCGCCCTAACAGGACGGCAACTTGAGCAACAACAGTGGCATCAATAGATGATGAGATAGAAGATGCAATCGACATAGAGACAAACCAAGCTATAAACTAAAAAATAAATAAAACATGAATAAACAAAAAAGCCCGGTAAAACCAGGCTTTTTTGAGATCGACTAAACGATAACCGAATTAGAGCTGCGCTTCTAACTCAGGTAATACGTCAAATAAATCAGCCACTAGACCGTAGTCAGCCACCTGAAAAATCGGCGCATCTTCATCTTTGTTAATCGCAACAATGACTTTACTGTCTTTCATACCGGCTAAATGCTGAATAGCCCCTGAAATACCAACGGCAATATACAATTCTGGCGCAACAATTTTACCCGTTTGGCCGACTTGCATATCATTCGGTACGAAGCCTGCATCAACCGCGGCACGCGAAGCACCCATAGCTGCATTCAACTTATCGGCTACCGCTTCAATCAGCTTGAAGTTGTCACCATTTTGCATTCCACGACCACCAGAAACAACAATACCGGCGGCTGTCAGTTCAGGCCTATCCGAAACGGCAAGCTCTTCACCCACAAAACTTGAAACACCTGCATCCGACGCTGTATCAATAGCCACTTGCTCTGCCGAGCCACCTGAGGCGGCAACAGGATCAAATGCTGTAGTCCGTACAGTAATGACTTTTTTAGCATCTGTTGACTGAACTGTAGCGATAACATTACCTGCGTATATAGGACGCTTAAAGGTATCTGCAGACTCGACACTGATAATTTCAGAAATCATTTGTACATCGAGTAACGCGGCTATGCGAGGCATAAAGTTTTTGCCATTACCGGTTGCGCCCGCTAATACGTAGTCGTAATCAGCGGCTACTTCTACGACTAAACCCGCTATATTTTCAGCTAATTGATTACCATAAGCTGCGTTATCAGCCACTATAACTTTAGCAACGCCACTGGCTGCCGCCGCTTCATTTGCCGCTGCAGCACAGCCACTGCCTGCCACTAAAATATGGACATCGCCACCCAGTGCAGATGCTGCTGCTACAGTATTTAACGTTGAGCTTTTAAGGCTGGCATTATCATGCTCTGCTATTACTAAAATACTCATGAGATCACCTTCGCTTCATTTCTTAATTTATCGACTAACTCTTCAACCGAGGCTACCTTTATACCGGCTTGACGCTCAGCTGGCGGCTCAACGCTTAATGTAGTGACAGATGCTGCAAGCGTGACACCGAGATCTTCAGGCGTAAAGATATCCAAAGGTTTCTTTTTCGCTTTCATAATATTCGGTAACGAGGCATAACGAGGCTCGTTAAGACGTAAATCGGTAGTAACCACCGCTGGCAATTTCAATGAAACGGTTTGCAAACCGCCATCGACTTCACGGGTGACTTCAACGCTGCCATCACCAAGCTCAACATTAGAAGCAAAAGTACCCTGCCCCATGCCACTTAAGGCCGCTAACATTTGGCCAGTTTGGTTGTTATCGCCATCAATAGATTGCTTACCCAGTATCACTAAATCAGGGCTCTCTTTCGCAACCACCGCATTCAATAACTTTGCAACACCTAATGGCTGCACGTTATTGTCGGTCTCAATCATAATGGCTCGATCGGCACCTAATGCTAGGGCTGTGCGCAATTGCTCTTGAACCACTTTAGCGCCAACTGAAACAGCAATAATTTCGGTGACTTTACCGGCCTCTTTTAAACGAACCGCTTCTTCTACCGCTATTTCGCAAAAAGGGTTTAATGACATTTTGACGTTGTTTAAATCAACGTCCGATCCATCCGCTTTCGGTCGAACTTTAACGTTGTAATCAACAACGCGTTTAATCGCTACCAGAACCTTCATGAATGCTCCGCATTTTAGTGTGAAAAGTTAAAAATTATTTAGATTAAAGATAGCTACGTTTTTAATAGCTACATTTTAACAGCTACGTTTTAACAGCTAGGGGTTAAAATTCCTTGTCGAAATTATCGATTTCGGCTTGCAATAACGCTAACAAAATTGAGCATAACAAGCGGCAATAAAAACAAGACTAATACCCAACTGGATAAAAGCCGGTTATGGTGACGGTTTCAACTGCTTTGGTCAACCAATATCCTTTTGGGATAAGTCTTAGGATCGGCTTATTTTACTCTATGCACTGGTTATTTAAAGTCTAAAACATTGATCATGCATCATTGTTATATATGACTGCTATTATCTCAATTTATGAATCTAGTGACTTCAACCAAAGTCCTAAATAAAAAAAACCGCGACCCAAAAGCATACTCAAATGTACTATCAACGATGATACAAAAGCGATACAAAAACAGAACTAAATTACAATCACGCAACCTTTAGATAATCTTTGATCCAGCCCAATTAAAATGCCGTAAATTTCTGGGTTAGTCGCGCAATTTAACGCCTAATCATCGACAATCGATTAAATTGTAACCATCATTATGACATCAGCGCCTGTTAAAGGTTTGTAACCCTTTTTTTGACCAACTTAGGCTTTTAATTGCGATAAATAGTCTAGAATAAGTGATTGAATAAAACATCGATTCAATCACCTGCAGACCTTAAAAGCTAATAGGTGGATATACGCAAAAAGCAGATCACTAGACCATTCATTGGAATAACTCTGTAGCTCAAGTTTATCGAACTAAAAATAGTTAGAAGCTTCTAACGCCATGATTATAATTATCGATCAATTATTAATAGATCAAACAACTAATAGATTAAAAGGATAATGCACTATGCACAGTTACACTGCTCCGCTAAAAGAAATGCGCTTTGTAATGAAAGACCTCTCAGAACTTGAGGATATTTGTGCACTACCCGGTCACGATGATATTGATGTTGAGACTGTGGATGCCGTTCTAGAAGAAGGCGCAAAGTTCGCCGCTGAAGTACTTGCCCCTCTTAATGAAAGTGGCGATCGTCATGGCGCAACAATGGATGACGATGGCGTCATCGAAGCACCAGGTTACAGAGACGCATATCAACAATACACGGCTGGCGGCTGGACAACCATGCCTTGCGAACCAGAATTTGGCGGCATGGCCATGCCTCATG
>JABIQF010000029.1 GCA_018668095.1 Cellvibrionales bacterium | reverse complement strand
CTGGTATCAAAACAGTGACCAACGAAGATGAGACGACGACTACTAGCCCATCCGATTACCGTGTGCTTAGTCTTAGAGCCGCAGTGAACTTGGTTGCAACCGATGTGGATGGCGATGGCTTAGTTGATGACACGGATAACTGTCCAGCGGATGCGAATCCTAACCAAGAAAATTTGGACGGTGATAACGTAGGTGACGTATGCGATCCTGATATAGATGGTGATGGCGTTCGCAATGATATTGAGCTTGCGCTTAATGCGGCAGGTGCTGATCCAGCTTTTGATCCCTATGACCCAACCGATGGCGAAGCAGCAGCTGCGGCAGCGTTAGAGCTATTAGAAGGTGGTGGCCCGGGTGTTGAGCCTGTGCAAGTGCCAATGGTTGGCGGTTTAGGTCTATTAGCATTAGGTGTATCAATGCTTGGCTTGGGTGCGCTTCGCGGCAGAAAAAAATAGCTGTGATTGAGTAAGAAAAAAGCCGCAGCTTTTACTGCGGCTTTTTTTATTCTCCTGAAGATTAAACATAAAAAAATCACTTGTTTTTTCATCGAATGAATAAATGAAAAATAGGTTATAAATACATGAAGTTAGTTCCTGATGTTATAAAACTTTTATTATTAAGCGTTGTTATAACGGCATCTAGCTTGAGTGCTGCGCAAACAATTGTTTTTGATTTTGAATCTAACGTCAGTATTTATGGGCAATCGTCTTTAAGCTTTACTTCGGGTGATTACACTTTAACAGTAACGTCTTCGAGTGCTGTTAGTGTTGCCGATGCATTAGTTGCACGGCAGCAAGGGGTAGGGCTAGGCGTTAAATCGGATAGTAGTTCGACTTGGCTTATCACTGACGACGAAACACTGCATTTTTCGTTAGCGAATAGTGCGGGTGCTGTAGACTTTAGTAATGTGGGATTTAAAACTGGATTCAGCGCGCATTTATTCAGTAATGAAACGGCGACATTGACAATAAACAATACCGCCTATGAGCTCAATGGTGGTAGTCGAGGCAGCGATAATGCATCGGCTATTTTGATTGATTCTAGTAATGCAACCGGTGCTGGTTGGGCGACTGAATCGGCTTCAAGTTTCTCGTTGACGCCGAGTGTTAAATATAGCAACGGTACGTTGAGTAGCTCTGATTACAGAGTAATAAGTATTTCTATTGATATAGGTTCTACTTCGCCGCCAGTGTCAACGTTAGAGGCGCGAACCGTTAATCAGTTAGTCGCAGGCCAGACAATACAGCGTGAATATTGGGTGAGATACCCCGAAACACAAAATCAAGCGAGTTACCCTGTGGTTTTCTTTTTTCATGGCGCAGGTGGGCAAGGGTTAAATATGCTCAATCCGCCATTAGAAAATTTGATTGATAGCGAGGAATTTATTGGCGTATTTCCTTCGGGCTACAACAATCGATGGAATGTCAGTGGTGAATCGGATGCTGATGATGTTGAATTTTTTCAGCTGATGTTGAATAGCTTTAATGACCAACCACTGATTGACCAAGCTAAAGTATTTGCGATTGGTCGATCTAATGGAGCGGGCATGTCAAACAAGCTGGCCAAGGAAACATCGTTACTTAATGGTATTAGTCCAATCGTCAGCCAGCAATTAGAGCCACTGTCTATGCTTGAAGCGCCGGCGTCCGTATCCGTGTTTCAAGTGAATGGCGATGCCGATACGACGATTCCTATAGAGGGAGGCTATATTAACTGGATTGGTTCCACTTTTTTGTCAGCTCAAGCCAGCGCTGAGAATTGGGCGGCTAATTTTAATTGCTCGATAACGTCTAACGCTGATACACAGTTATGGGGCAATTTAACTGTACAGGCCTATACTTTTAGTGGCTGCGATGAAAATCGTGAAGTCCGTTACCATGTTGTTGAAGGAGCTACTCATTCAATGAATTTGGGTGGTGGCTTTGATCTCTATGGAGAAATATGGTCTTTCTTTAAAGCGCAAGAAGCCGCGGCATCGACAAGCGATGATGCCTTGCGGGTACCGATGGTAGGTAGTGTTGGATTATTCACATTGGCTTCATTGATATTCGTTTTAAGTCGTTTTCAGAAGGGATAATTTAAAAATGAATAATAAGTTCTCTGTTTTACGCTGTTTTAAAATAGGCGCTGCTCTATTCGTGTCGAGTCTATGTGTTGCATCGTTTGCACAAGACCTCTCGCATCGTAAAACGGCATTAAGTCTTCAGATTGTTGATACCAATGGCAACCCAGTATCGGATGCGGTTGTTGATATACAAATGAAAGAGCATGCTTATAAATTTGGTACACAAATTCGCGATCGTCTTGTCGCAATTACTGAGGCTGAATTTAATGCGATGTCCGATACGCAGAAGAGAGGTTTGTTACCAGATTTAACAATAGTATCGGTGAATCAAGGCCCGCATTTACCAAGTACGCAAGCTGAGAGATATGTCCCTACCTGGACCGATACAGTGAACTATCGACAAGCTATTTGGGATAATTTTAATCACGTCGTGCCGACCACAGGTATGCAGTGGACGCAATATAATACTAATGGTCCTGCTGTTCTCGATTCTGTTATTTCTTTAGTGCAGTCCAATGGTTTAGGGGTTACGGGTGCCTCTGTGGTCTGGCCGCGTGACCGATGGCCGACACCTGATGGATTTCGCCCCGAGGCATCGCCAGATGCCAGTGTTTTTCATTCGACCTTAATTAATGATCGTCTAAGTGAGGCGGGTATTCTTCGTCGCTTTAGTGATACGGGCGTCGGGCCAACGATTTCTG
>JABIQF010000219.1 GCA_018668095.1 Cellvibrionales bacterium | reverse complement strand
TACTCATGATTATGAAAAGCTGATTAAACCATCAGAGCTATACCGCTGGATAAGAGAGAGTGATTTATTATTAAATGACTCGACAGGCATGACTTACAATCCTCTCAGCAAAAAGTATAAATTACACCCCACTAATCTTGATGTAAATTACTTACTGCATGTAACTAAGCCTACATAATCACTACCTAATCAATACCTAAGTAACCGATAACGTTATACAAAAAACGGTGTCAACGAGAAACACTATGCCCAACACTGCCCTACCAAAAAGTCATGCGCCAGAAGCCGTATTGTTTGACCTCGATGGTACATTGGTCGACACAGCGCCCGATTTTGTTATTGCTGTGAATCAACTTAGGCATAGCCAACAACTTGATAGCCTACCTGCAGCCAGTATTTCTGAACACGTCTCTAACGGTTCTATTGCGCTAACACAGCACGCGCTTAATATTACGACTGAGCATGCTGATTTTGCATCATTAAGACAAGCCTTACTGGACAATTATCTTAACTGCATAGGTCAATACTCTGCACTTTATAACGGCCTAGATGAATTGCTTAAACGATTAAATAACGCCGCCATTCCATGGGGTATTGTCACTAACAAACCCATTACTTATGCACAGCCGCTTATTGAAAAATTACAACTTGCCGATAGCTGCGATGTATTAATTTGCCCCGATCATGTCGCTCAAGTTAAGCCGCATCCTGAAGGGCTTTTTATGGCTGCCGAAAAAATCAACTGTAACGCTTCAGCAATTGCTTATATTGGCGACCATGACCGCGACATTGAAGCTGGTCGCGCCGCAGGCATGAAAACCATTGCTGCCGCTTATGGCTATATTAATGACAAACAAAACATAGAAGATTGGCGCGCAGATGGCATCGCCAAACACCCTCAAGATATTCACTCCACATTAGAACGGTTATTTTCATGCACAATTTAAATGAGCTCATGCACTACAAACCAGCGACTAAAGCCTTAGCTGGACGTAATATTTTAATTACTGGCGCGGGTGATGGTATTGGTCGTGCAGCGGCACTCAGTTTTGCTCACTATGGTGCAACCGTTATTTTACTGGGTCGCACAGAAGCTAAACTTGAAGCAGTCTATGATGAAATTGAATCTAACGGTGGCGTACAGCCAGTGATTGCCACTTTAGATCTTGATACTGCTACGCATCAGGATTATCTCAACCTCAATAACGAAATTATCGAAAATTTAGGCGCGCTGCATGGCTTGCTTCATAACGCCAGCATACTGGGTGAGATGAAACCTCTCGGCCAATACAGCGAAGACACCTTTGCTCGCGTAATGAATATCAATCTCACCAGTAATTTTTTACTGACCAAAGCCGTTTTACCTTCGTTGCAACTCGCCGATAATGCATCTATTGTTTTTACCTCCTCGAGCGTTGGCCGTAAAAGTCGCGCCTATTGGGGAAGCTATGCTGTTTCTAAATTTGCCACCGAAGGGCTAATGCAAACATGGGCTGATGAATTTGAAGGAACGTCTAACATTCGCGCCAACTCATTGAACCCTGGTGCAACACAAACGGCTATGCGACGACAAGCTTACCCTGGCGAAACGCCTACGGATAATCCTAGCGCTGAAGAAATCATGGGCGCTTATTTATTTTTAATGAGCACTGACAGTGTAGGCATTAATGGCGCTCAGTTGAATGCGCAGATAGCTAAGGATACATAAAAACACCGACAGAATAAGTCGTTGCTGGACGCTTATAAACTTCTCAGGTAATCTGGCTTTTGTTCACACCCTACATGAATTGATAAAAGGTTAACTCTACGTTGAAAAATTTACAGCACTTATTCGATAACAATGTTGCTTGGGCAGAAAAAATAAAAGCCAATGATCCTGGCTTTTTTGACCGACTTTCAGAACAGCAAACGCCTGACTATTTATGGATAGGCTGCTCCGACAGCCGCGTGCCTGCCACTCAAATTGTTAACCTACCACCCGGTGAAGTATTCGTGCATCGCAACATCGCTAACGTTGTTGTGCATAACGACACTAACTGCCTTTCGGTTATTCAATTTGCTGTAGAAGTATTAAAAGTAAAACATATTATTGTCTGCGGCCACTACGGTTGTGGTGGCGTAAAAGCGGCCGTAGAAGACCAAGATCATGGACTGATTAATGAGTGGTTAGCGCATATTAAAGAAGTTAAACAGAAGCACTTAGCCGAGCTAGCAGATCTAACCGCTGATCAAAAAAATAATAGAATGTGCGAGCTGAATGTAATTGAACAGGTCAAACATGTTAGCGAAACCGCCGCCGTTCAAAACGCCTGGAAAAACGGTAATGCACTTTCCATTCATGGCTGGATCTACGATATTAGCGACGGCATACTGCATGATTTAGATGCCACACTTCCAGCAAACTAACGTTTGGCCGATGCCTCGGCCAAACGCTTATCAACCAATCGAAACGTAAGATTAATTCTAGGTGACATAGCACGGCGGCTTTTTGCAATTTGATGCAACCAATGCTGCTGTGTCGCACCACGCATAATCAATACGCTGCCATGCGGCAATAACACATTGGTTTTTAGCGTTTTATCGAATTTATGCTTTAACTGAAATGTACGCTCTTGCCCCAAGCTCACTGAAGCAATCACTGGCGCTGGCCCTAATTCAGATTCATCATCGGCATGCCAACTAACACTGTCACTACCATCGCGATAGAGGTTAGCTAACACACTATTAAAGTGCGCTGATGCTAACTGCTCAACCTTTGCTTTAATGGCTTGCAAAGATTCAGTCCAAGGAAGACCGTAGGCCGTTATGCCTGAATAAGTATAGGGAACACCGTCATCGCCATACCATGCCGATAAGCGTGGGACATTATGCGTTTTCCCATACATAGAAATTTTTTCTTGGGTCCACGCTAACGACTCTTGCAGCTGGGTAAAATAGTGATCGGCTTCCTGAGTAGAAAACCCATTGGTATGCAGTGTTAACTCACCATCGACCAATGGAATCTCCTGCACAGCGCCTGTTTCGCTACCGACTAATCCATTAGCATTCTGCGACTGCGAGAAGAGATCCATTGTCATATTTATTTAGCGAATATCATCGTCGATGAGAGAGCGTCATAATACTGAAGTAGACGCCATCGCTCACTATGCAATTAACCCATAGCGTTCGTTCAACACATCAACAATTTCAGCTTGTGGATTATCTGACTGCGGCAATGCACGACCCATAATTTTTTCGGCCATACCCACATAAGTGGCCGAGACTTCCATTAGCACTTCTTCTGGCAATTCGTTATCACGCGCTAGCGCACTTCGCTCAGCCATACGGTCTTTGTTTAATAAAATATCGGGATCAGGGAAATGATTTAACAACAATTGACGGAAAGCCTCTTTAGAATTTTCGACAACATTACCTTGACGATATTGCCCACCATCCCAAATACGCGATGAATCGGGTGTGCCGACTTCATCCATATAAATGAGCTTGTCATTGCCCGCGGCATCTTTGACGTAACCAAATTCGAATTTAGTATCAACAAAGACTTGATCAATTTTAGCTAATGCATCGCCAATCACATCGAAGCCTTCACGTAATAAAGTTTCATAGCGGCTAATATCATTCAGCTGTTGAAATTTAAATGCTGCAAAATTTTGCTCTATATCGGTGCGCGTAATATTAACGTCATCAACTTCTGGAACGCCGGGAATACCTGTAAGTATTCCTTTGGTAGAAGGCGTAATAAGTAACTCAGGTAATTTTTGATCGCGCTCTAAACCTTCGGGTAAATGAATGCCACAAAATTCGCGCTCGCCTTTGGCATAAGAGCGCCACATTGAACCTGTTATATACTGTCGAGCAATTGCCTCAATCATGACAGGGCGTGCTTTTTGAACAATCCAAACCAATGGATGCGGCACAGCCAAAATATGACTGTCGGCAAGACCTTGCTCACGGAACAATTCAAACCAATGATTCGAAATAGCGTTTAACGCCGCACCTTTACCCGGTACACCGGCCATGCCTCCCTCACCCTGCCAAATACACTCAAACGCTGAAATGCGATCACTAATGACCATAACCGCCAGCTGGGCATCAGCGGCAACATCATAACCTTCCGACTGAATTAAGCGCTGGCTATCAGCATCAGATAACCAATAAACAGAACGAACTTTTCCGCTATGAATAGGCTGGGCAGTACGAATGGGTAAATTGTTACTAACGGCCAACACGCGGTTGGCAGAAGAATTGGCGGTTTTCATGAATATTCTACTCTTGGGCGTCAAAAACGACACAGTATAAATCAGCCGTTAGTTGATCGCTAGAGGAAGGTATCAATTCACAGAAATCTCAACTCACAGGATAGATATCAAATCGAGTTGCCTTGCCCGTTAATGATGACGCGGGCTTGAAGCCCCCTAACCACTCTGCTCCCGGGGCGCGTTTAACCACCACTTTACTTTTTGCGAGCGCGAGAGCCGCTTCAATCATTCCCTCACCCTCACTATTGAGCACATCATGACAGTTTTGGTCATGCTCAAGTTGAGCAGCGGGTAAAGTCATTACTTTATGACTCGTCAAACGCTGCAAAAAAGCCATATTCTTTTTAACGGCTGCGCTTTTCTTTAAGCCTCGCTTTGTCTCATTCTCAGCTTGAGCATACATCGGATCAAGGTAAACGACATCGGGACGGCTAGCTGACCACTGCTGCATAAGTATTACACTATTCGCCGACTCGACCTTCATTCGCTGAGCCGTAGATAAAAGTAAATCACTGGTGCTGTTTCGAGCTCGTTGAACAGCCTGCTCCAACAAATAAGCCAGCAATGGCATTTGTTCAACTAAGGTCACTTGGCAGCCTGCTGCTGCCAAAAGAAAAGCATCATGGCCAAAACCTGCCGTCGCATCTAAAACGGTTAGAGGCTGCGTTGTTTTTTTTCGACCTAACACCGCTCTAACAACATACTCACCTTGCAAGGCCGAGCTATTGACCCGGGCATAAAAACGCGGATCAGAAAAATCAACACTAACAACAGCCGAGCTATTATCTAAATGAACACGCCACTGTCCATTATCAAAAATAATTTTTATTGCATTGGGATAGCTCGCTACTAAATCTGAGGAAATAACCGTATAGCCACAACGCTGCGCTAATTCCTTTACTGCTAATAAATTATGATTATGCTCTTTATCGAATACGAAATAAGCTAAAGGATCGGCGCCATTAATCATAAGCCAGCAACACCTACCCATTTTTTAGTCATCGCTGATAGCTCTTCTAATTTAAAGGGCTTGCTCAAAAAATCATTCATTCCCGCATCAAAACAATGGATTCTATCTTGTGAATCAATATTAGCTGTCATCGCTATTATAGGAACACGTGATTTCTCTCCCTGCATTAATCGAATAGCACGCGAAGCATCGTAGCCATTCATTTTTGGCATTTGGCAATCCATATAAATCAAATCAAAATATTGTTTCTCTAACGCCTCTAAAGCCTCTAAACCTGTTTCAGCCACCACAACTTGACATCCCAGTTTATCAAGCATGACATTGGCTACTCGTTTGTTAACCATGTTATCTTCAACTAACAAAACAGAATAATTAGAAAAATCGGCTATATGAGAAATATCATCTGCTGGATATTGAGCCTGATCTAATTTCAAAAGACTCAGCATCGCGGCTGAAAACGCGCTAGCTCGTAACGGCGGTCGTGTCAGCAATATATTATCTGTGATTATGACATCACTATTAACCGTTCTTGAAACAACAATGGTATTAAGGCAAAGACGCGTCACCAAGGTTTCAACCTCGCTCCATACACTCTCAAAACGTTCATCGACAGAGCAATATAACATTAACGTCGGCATGGAATTGATATCAGCATTCGCCGCGGACGAAAGTTTTTCTAATACGGATTTTAAACTGGCAATATCAAGACAAATTTCCGCATCCATTTTGTAAAGGTCACTTAAACTTTGACAGGCTTTACGAATTTCAACAGTACTGCCATAAATAATAATGGGCCGATCAGACAAGGGATATACTTGTTCTTTTTCAATATTACTCGCTAACTCTGGACGATAAGAAAAAGGAATGCGCACATAAAATTCGCTACCCTCATTAATATCACTGTGCACACCAATATCACCATGTAACAACTCAGCTAACTTCTCACAAATAGAAAGCCCTAACCCCGTGCCGCTGTATTTTCGCGTCATGGAGCCATCACTCTGTGAATACGGTAAAAAGATTCTATGTAAATCTTTTTCAGAAATACCTATACCAGTGTCACGAACAGCTAAACGGATCCACAACTTTCCTTGCGCATCAACTTCTTTAATCGCACTTATCAATACTGATCCATGATCAGTAAACTTAACCGCATTATTAATTAAATTATTTAATAACTGCCGTAACTTATTAGGATCTGACTCAACCACCAAAGGCAATGCACTGTCGTAATCAGTTAAAATATCCAGACTCGCTGCATCAGCCGACTGCCCATGTAAAAACATTAACTCTTCTAACAGCTGATGCAAATCAAATTCAATATTACTCAGCTCTGCTTGATCGAGCGAGAGTCTTGAAAAATCCAATATATCGTTAATCAATATCATCAAGGCTTCGCTTGATGACTCGGCCAATGTAATCAATTCTTTTTGATCACGATTAAGCACAGTGTCACCGAGTAAGTTTAGCGTGCCGAGAATACCATTGAGTGGCGTACGAATTTCATGACTCACATTGGCTGCGAACTCTGCTTTTAACTTAGCAGCCGCTAACGCATGGTCACGAGCAGTCGCGAGCTGCAACTCTCTATCTTCTAATACTTCCATCATTTGGTTAAAAGCATTACTCAACTGCTGCGTTTCTTTTGAACCCGACAAATCAACCCGCAGGTTATTACGCTCACCTCTCGCACCCGACGCCATCGTTTCAACAAATTCTTCGAGAGGCTTTGTTAGAGCACCACTTAATCCATTCAGGGCTAACACCAATACCGTTGCACCAATTAACAACACGATAACGTTACCGATGATAATATTATAACGCGCACTGTATAACTGATCTTTAGAAACAAGCACTCGAACACGACCAATAGTACTTTCCTGCTTTCGTGTGGCTTCAAGATCTTCTAATTCTGGCTCTGCATTATCGGATTTTACTGGACTGGAAAATTGCCAATAATCTTTCCCGTCATATTCCAGCACTGGCACGGCACCTTCACCTTCCTGCAACTGAACCTGTTCAGATAACACTTCAACCCATGGAATAGCATCGCCAGACTCTGCCAATAAAATATTTTCGAGTTCGTAAATAGCTACTTGAGTCACGCTAGGAAAAGCATGAACAACCGCTATCGCTTGCCGGGCAAAAGCAGGACTGCCCAATAAAACAGGCAACGAACTTTGCTTCGCTAATACACCGGTAATATTTTTGCCATTCTGAATGAAATTATTGGTGAGTGATTTATTAATGATAATAGAGGTGCCAATCGATACACTCAGCACCATCACAAACATGCCTAACGCTACCAATAAGGTAAGCTGGGAACCCAATTGTCGGTCAGAGATGACCGCGCTAGAAGAAATACTATCCTTTGTATTGAGCATTGATTGCTATCCAATTAATTAGATAAACTCCAAACCGATGCCTTCATCACAGACATGGGCAACACGCATATTGACTGGCTCAGTATTAAGCGTACCGGTATGACGCTTAATCGTCACTCGAACCTCAGTATCGACAGGAGGCATTATGTGCACTCCGCGCAGAGCGAAAAACCCGCCCTTAGAGGCGTTTTTAGCTTTTAAAGAAATCACACCCAGTGCCGGATGCTGCAACTCTAATTGCGCATCACTAGCAACACGCGGATACCGTCTATTTTTATTAATATCCATAAAACCTTCTGGATTAATTCTAAGCTAACTGATTTGCAGCCAATCAAATCCGGTATCTTGGTCAGCAACTAAAATGCGCTCATGATAAGGAAACACATCTTGCAGTGCGTCCAGCGCCAATGTCTCTGTATTATTCTGCTGACTAATATGCGCCACCACTAACCATTGTATTTTTTCATGATCAAAGTGAGACAGTAAATTACGTGCTTGATGATTACTTAAATGTCCCCAATCACCTAATACGCGCCGTTTTAAACTATAGGGGTAAGAGCCAGCCTCTAACATTCCAACATCATGGTTGCACTCGAGAACCATCGCATCACAGTTGTTATAGGCGTCAATGACATGCGGCGTGTAACTGCCTAAATCGGTCAATACGCCTAGCCGCTTTTCACGCGGCGAATGATCAATCTTGCTATCATTAACCTGACTACCATTAACCTTACTATCATGAACTTTAGCGGTTATGACAAACTGGCAGGGTTCACGGGCATCGTGTGGCACAACGACAGGCTGAACAGATAATCCACCCACATTGATCGGCGAAACACTATCGATAAGCATGACTTGCGGCAACTCATCACAACCACTTTTAACCGCAGTACCATGGGTCATATAAACAGGCAGTAAATGTTTACGCGCCAACGCTTTTACACCTTTAATATGATCGCCATGCTCATGAGTAATAAATGCAGCTTGCAAATCATCAGGTGATAAATCGAGACGCTCCAAGCCCGCGGTTAAATTACGCAAGGTAATACCGCAGTCAATAAGAATGCGCGTACCCGCCGACTCAACAATTAATGCATTACCGCGACTACCACTACCCAGTGAAGCAAATCTCATAAATAACCAAAAAAATGTGGATGCACTAGGATAATTTGCCTTGGATACGGCGCAGTACAAATGCCTGTTCATTAATGCGCAGTGAAGGCTCGGCTTCACGCTGCACATAAATAATTAACGCACTACCTTCTTGCTTGGTGCTCAATGATAAAGGATCAACTTCATCAGCCGGTAGTGATTGGTCAGTTTCACCTATGCCCAGCAAGCGCTTAAAGAAACCGCGTTTTTTTTCTTTTTTTGCTTTGGGGATTGAGTGAGCATAATAAATACCTGCACTGCGATTTAAATCGCTTACTTTAAAAGACGCTTTGTTTAGTGCTAAACCGAGTGATGCCCAAGCGCGATCAAAGGGTAAATATAAAGCCAAATACGGACGCCCTTCAGCATCGTAATCAAATATAACGCGACTCGCCGAACCAATGCCTTGCGCTAACAATGAATGTGAAGGCTGGGTCGGAGCGTTCGCTAAATGCTCTGAAAGTAATTTCACCATATTGTCTTCACGCATTTGTAGCGTCGAGACTTGATTCCATTGTGGTGCAGTATCTACCGAATCATTTAAGGCAATTGAGCGCTGCGTAACTAAAATTTCTGTCGTATTTTTTTGCACGCCCGCTTTTAACTTAAATCTAAACTGCTCTTGAATGGCCTGCCTAACAGGTCGACGCTCACTGGCCTCAGAGAAATCTAAGTTGGCTAAATCAATATCTGCCAATACCGAAGTATCCATTAAAGACGAGGACAGCCAATCAGTTTCAATTAAACCTAAAGTGCCGTCGGCAGTATTCAACGCAATGTTATTACTCAATAAAAAATTCGAGACTAATGGCCAGACCTCGCTAGGAGAGGCATTAATAAGAATCCATTGCTGCTGCTCAAAGCGCTGTATGCGAACGCTGCCTTTATTATCAAGTGTATCTAAAGGCTCAACTCTTGGCACTTCGAACTTAGCCGGTAACACTTGTGATAACGCTAATGTTGGTATGGGATATTCATCGCGAATGCTTTCTGCCGTTATACCTTCAGGCAAAACGATGTCGGCAGATTGCTTCGCTTTCAAATACTCATTACTCTGACCTGGAAAATAACCCTCTTCACCGAATAACCAACTACAACCTGCAAGCGTCACAACACTAACAAGCATCAGTGATTTAAGCGCCAACGTTGAGCTTAAAGCCAAACGTAAAGAAGAAATTTTTTTTGAAATTTTCATGCAACAGTTTCCATATACGACGTTATCGATAGAAGTATGACTAGACATGCTCAATTTAATTCGCCGTAGTTTAAT